>CABSGW010000012.1 GCA_902477365.1 uncultured Prevotellaceae bacterium | reverse complement strand
TATTATTCTTACATTCCCCAACCGCGAATAGGCGCTTGGCTACCTGGTAACATCACACTACCTATTGCAGACGTCAGTATGTTGCCGGTGATCCTGGGTACAGACGGACAGGAAGCCAAGACCATGCGCTGGACCATCATGAACAACGAAGGAAAACGTGACGTATCGATCATCAAAACAATTCGCAGCACAGGCGAAGCCTTCAACGGACAAGTTTCCTTTACAGGTAATAAGACGGGTGAAAGCTATGTGGTACTGACTGCTAAAATTGGCGGGAAAGACTACGCTACAGACACTTGCAAAATCGTCATTACAAACCCCGAGCGTCCTGTAACAGGCCTCTCGTTCACTGAAAAAGCAATTGAGACCGGATTCAAGCAAACAATTGAGAACCCATTGGTATTCACGCCTTCAAACGCCACTTATACCGGTGTAACCTACACAAGCCGCAATAGCGAAATTGCCTCTGTCAATTCTCTTGGCAAAGTCACGACCTCCATCACAACCGGTGAAACCTACATCGTAGCCACCAGTATCTCCGATCCAAACCTCGCCGACTCGTTCAAAGTGGCTGTAAAATGTTACAAACCGGTAGAGAAGATCGAACTTGGCGAAAACGGAGTCATCGAGATGCTATTCAAAGACATCTATTGTCCTAAACCCATTGTCACTCCGGCCGATGCCGACCTGACGGAGGTGGAATATTCTATCGCCAATCCCGAAATAGCCAGCTTCTATCAAGCCAACATCGTAGCCCACAAAGTAGGTGAAACCACGCTGACGGCGAAAGCACGCGACGGACAAGGTGCAGAAGTAACGGTTAAACTCATTGTAAAAGAAGCCGACCGTACCCCTTACGCCCACTATCAGGACGGTACATTCATTCTTAACGAAGCATGGTTCGGACATGAAAATGGCGACATGAACTTCCTCACAGCCGACAAAGACATCATGTACCGCGTATACGAACGCGAAAACCCCGGTGAAGCCTTTGGCGCAACTTCTTGTTACGGTATGATCTATGGAAACAAGTTCTATGTGACATCGAAACAGGCCGCAGACGGTGGCGACACCAACCCTGGTGGAGGAAGACTGGTTGTTATGGATGCAAAGACCTTGAAGAAGATCGAAGGCTTCGACCAAATTGGCGGCGGAGACGGACGCTCATTGGTAGGAGTCAACCCGGATAAGATTTATCTCGGAACAACCGCAGGTGTCATCACATTCGATGTTAAGAATATGAAAGTGGGTAACCGCATCGAAGGTACACAAGGAGCCAGCCTGTACAGCGGACAAACCGGCGACATGGTGAAAGCCGGAAAATATGTATTTGCCATCCAGCAAAGTACAGGAACCAACATCATTGATACCGAAACCGACACGCTGGTTAAATGCATTGCAAACACTAAAATACAAGGTATCACCCAAAGTATGGACGGAAGCGTATGGCTGGCGTCATCCAACACACTCGAGCGTCTGAATCCGGCTACATTGGAGATCGAAGAAACCCTAAACCTTCCGGAAGGCGTTTCAATCAGTTGCTCTTGGGGTGCATGGAGACCTACCCCGTTCTGCGCAAGTCGCACCAAGAACATTCTTTACTGGGCTGCCAGCGGCAACATGATGTCCGGCGGTTCCGGATACTACCGCTACGAAATAGGCACAGACATCAGTCAGGTAAAACCATTCTTCAGCGTTGCCGGATTAGAAGGCTCTGCCGAGGGTACTACCCAATCAAGCTACGGAACAACCCGTTACGACGACCGTACCGACGAACTGATTGTCATGACTACACAGAACGGTTATGGAACAAGCTATGAGCACAACTGGATTCACATCGTAGACGGTACAACGGGCGATCTCAAAAAGACCATTCCGCTGAAACAATACTACTGGTTCCAGGCAATGCCGATCTTCCCCGACAAATATGCACCTGAAGTGGTTGGTATCGAGAGTGCCTTAATGATTGACCAATACACACAAGACTCTATCGTTATTGACCTGACGGACAAAGTGATTGATCAAGACAACCTGTCCTGCAACATCTCAAGCACACTGAAAGAAGCCGGAAATGAAACCGTTGCAACAGCTACAATCAACGACCATTCGCTCATCATCAAACCCAAGGGAACGGGCGAAACATCCATTGTATTGGCAGTTGAGTCGAACGGTGTTGTAACCGAAAAGAGCATACAGATAACCGTCACTACAACCGACGGCATCAACGATGCTACAGCCGGACGGCATATTTATTATGACAACAACACACTTCATGTCAAGGGCTACGAAGGCTGGACCTTCACCTTATACAACCTGAACGGTATTGCTACACAAACATTCAAAGCAGACAATGCCAACTTCGTAAAAGAAGTACACGCTATCCCCGGTGCCTACATTTTGAAGGGTACAAAAGGCAAAGCGTCAACTTCCATGAAGTTAATGTTCTAGCAAATTCCAGCCATAACACTCATTCGGTCTATAACGACCGAAAACAAACAGATCTGCCGTCAACCCTTTTTTTGGCGGCAGATCTGTTTTTCATACAAGCTCATAACAACCGACACTATATATTCCGGTTGTAACAAACACAGCTTCTTCTCAATACGGACTGGGCATCTTTTGAAAAAGAGATGCCCAGTCCGTATTATTTTGAGGTAAGGAGGTAAACTGCCCAACCGTTTCCTAACAAATTTCCCGTAACCAACCTCTTTATACCTCTTCGCATCCCAACATTCCATAAGCCGTGTTTCCACAAACCGATTTAGTATAAAAACGGTCAAATTCCAACGATTTCCTTTTCTACAAGGAGTCATTACACCCTTTTTCACAAACAATAAGCTTACAGATTCAACAGAAAACTGTATCTTTGTCGAAACCAACAATCCTGTTTTCATGAAACAACATTTTGCAAGTTACCTAACAACATTGTTTTTAGGAGCTTTTTCGCTGTTGCCACTCTCTGCACAAGACGTGGTCACACTGCCCCAGCCCAACAAGACACTACCGGGAACACTCATGCAGGCATTGGCCAACCGCCATTCCGAACGTGAATTCTCAAACAAACAATTAACAGACAACGAGCTGGCCAACCTGCTATGGGCCGCTAACGGTGTGAACCGCCCCGATGGTAAACGAACCGCTCCTTCAGCCATGAACGCGCAACCCATCGACATCTACGTCTGTCGTGCCGACGGAGCTTTTCTGTACGATGCTGCCAACCACCAGTTAAAACGGATAACGACCAAAGATTTACGGCCAGCCGTTGCCAGCGGACAAGATTTTGTCCTGCAAGCCCCCGTCTCACTGGTCTTGGTGTGCGACGCCTCACGCTATCCTGGCGGACGCGATAAATTTGGTTTGGCCGATGCCGGCTATGTATCGCAAAACATCTGCCTCTATTGTGCCGCTACCCAGCTGGCGTGTATTCCGCGCGGTACGATGAACAGCGAAACCTTACGCAGCGAACTGCATCTGACCGCCAAACAAACTCCTTTATTAAATAATGTAGTAGGATACAAGAAGACAAACTAATATTTCAAAAAAAACATGCAAAAAATAGTAACCACAACACTATGTGCCATGCCGTTGCTGGCGGCTGCAGCCGGTGGCGACAAACGCCCCAATGTAATTTTGTTGGTAGCTGACGATTTAGGCTACGGCGACTTGTCTTGTTACGGTGCGAAACGCGTCAGCACGCCTAACGTCGACCGTCTGGCAGCACAAGGTGTACGCTTTACAGACGCCCATGCAACCGCTTCCACCAGTACCCCCTCCCGCTACTCCCTGCTCACCGGCGAATACGCCTGGCGCAGAGAAGGTACGGACATTGCCGCAGGGAATGCCGGTATGATTATCCGCCCCGAACGCTTCACACTGGCCGACATGTTTAAGAGTGAAGGGTACACAACAGCCGCCATCGGAAAATGGCATCTGGGGTTAGGAGACAAAACAGCCCAACAAGACTGGAACGCTCCCCTCCCAATGGCTTTAGGTGATATCGGTTTTGACTATTCCTATATAATGGCTGCCACAGCCGACCGCGTACCGTGTGTTTTCATCGAAAACGGTCGTGTTGCCAACTACGATCCGTCCGCACCCATCCAGGTCAGCTACAAGGAAAACTTCCCGGGCGAACCTACCGGAAAAGACAATCCGGAACTTTTATACAACCTGAAGTTCAGTCCTTCGCAGGGACATAACCAGAGTATTGTAAACGGTATTTCCCGCATCGGATACTCGAAAGGTGGTGGCAAAGCGTTGTGGAAAGACGAAAACATTGCAGACTCTATCGCTGCCAAAGCAATCGACTTCATTAAAGACAATCGCGAAAAACCATTCTTCATGTACCTATGTACCAACGACGTACATGTACCTCGTTTCCCACACGAACGTTTCCGCGGTAAAAGCCCGATGGGCCTGCGCGGAGAAGCCATCATGCAGTTCGATTGGACTGTAGGTCAGGTAGTAGACGCACTGAAGAAATTAAAACTGACTGAAAATACGATCATCATCATCACAAGCGACAATGGTCCGGTGCTGGACGACGGCTATGTTGACAAAGCCGTTGAGTTGGTAGGCGACCACCAGCCAAGCGGCCCGTTCCGTGGCGGTAAATACAGCACCTACGAGGCCGGTACCACCGTTCCGTTCATTGTATGCTGGCCCGGAAATACCCCTAAAGGAAAAGTGAGTGACGCGTTGGTGTCACACATCGATGATTTTGCCTCTTTTGCCTCACTCATCGGCGCCCGTTTGCCCAAAGGAGCAGCTCCCGACAGCCGCAACGCCATGAATACCTGGTTGGGCAAAAGCGATGAATCACGTCCGTTCGTTGTGGAACAATCGGTTGACCATACGCTTTCCATCCACGACGGCGAATGGAAATACATCGAACCCAGCAACGGAGCAAAGCGCGCCTGGGGAACAGGTATCGAAACCGGTTACATGCGCAAACCGCAACTTTACAACTTGAAAACCGACAAGGCCGAACAAACCGACCTGGCCGAAAAGAATTCGGAACAGGTGTATCGTTTGCAAGAAGCTTTGCGCCAAATCCGGTTGGGAAGAGCCAAATAACATCGCTCCCAACCATCGCATACAACGAACGCCTTCTATTTTCAAGAAGGCGTTCGTATTTTGTACACCCCGACAAGGTTTGTGTGGAAAAGATTCTTTACTTTTGCGCCTGGTTTGAACAGATCGGGTGCTGACCTGACAAACCGTTCCAAAATAAACGTTGTCATGCAAACAATATTAAAAGAAAACGGTGGCATCCCCACATCGTTGCTCCTTACCTTTGCCATCGTAGCCGGAGCTTCCGTAGCCAATCTGTATTACAACCAGCCTCTGCTGGGAAGCATCGGACGCGACCTGCACATATCCGAGCTTTCTGCTAACCATATTGCCCTTTTCACCCAAATTGGCTATGCGCTGGGACTCTTGTTCGTTGTTCCCCTAGGTGACTTGTTCAACCGTAAACACATCATGATGGCCAGCTACACCCTGTTGGTCATCGCTTTGCTGACGGTAGCATGGACCACACGCATCGAAATCATCTACCTGGCTTCCCTGCTCACCGGAATCTGCTCCATAACGCCCCAATTGTTCATTCCCATTGCCGCACAATATTCCGAGCCATCACGTAAAGGACGCAACGTAGGCCTGGTAGTCAGCGGTTTGCTCACCGGCATCCTAGCCTCGCGGGTGGTCAGCGGACTTGTGGGCGAAGTGTGGGGCTGGCGTACCATGTACTACATCGCCGCCATACTGATGTGCCTTTGCGGATTGCTGATGGTGCGTGTGTTGCCCGAACTGGCTATCAACTACCGCGGTACATACGCCGGCCTGATGCGTTCGGTACTCTCACTGATATGCCGTTATCCGCAATTACGTTTCGCCTCCGTGCGCTCCGGACTGGCCTTCGGCTCTTTCTTGGGATTGTGGAGCTGTCTGGCTTTCCACATGGAACAAGCCCCCTTTTATGCCGGAAGTGACGTAGTGGGACTGTTAGGACTATGCGGTGTGGCCGGTGCATTAACCGCCTCACTGGTGGGACGCTACGTACATGTACTGGGTGTGTGGCGCTTCAACATTCTGGGCTGCCTGTTATTCTTAGTCGCATGGACACTGCTATGGCTGTATGAGGATACCTACGGAGGCATCATCGGAGGCATTTTATTGATGGACCTGGGCATGCAGTGCATCCAACTGAGCAATCAAACTACGATATTTGCGTTAGAACCGCAAGCCTCAAACCGCCTGAATACGGTTTTCATGACCTCTTATTTTACTGGAGGATCGCTCGGGGTACTGGTATCCGGAACAGGCTGGACACTGGCCGGATGGAACGGTGTGGTTGCAGCCGGAGTGGCGCTGACCCTCGGTTCGCTGTTGTTAAACCCGTTAGCGGAAAGGAGAACCCGATGACCTTCAGTTCTTTGTGTTGGGTAGGTATAGGCAGCATGTTCGGCGGCATGGCACGCTATGCGCTGATGGCCTGTATCAACGAACGTACTACGGCCTCATTTCCCTGGGGCACATTCGTTGTCAACGTTTCCGGTTGCCTGTTGATGGGACTAATACTAGGTTGGTTTGAACGTTCCGGATCAGCCTCTCCTGCACTCCGCCTATTCCTCGCCGTTGGTTTTTGCGGCGGATTCACCACCTTCTCAACATTCGTAAACGACGGAATAGGTTTATGGACACAACCCGGTTCTTTCATGTTCCTGCTCTACACCGCCGGCAGTCTGCTGGCAGGTATCATTACCCTATGGTGCGGTGTTCAGCTCTTCCGTTCTCTCTAAAGATTTATCTTCCATCCAAAACATTTATCTAACCAAAGATCGTATCTTTGCGCCTCAAATAAACAAAACATGGATATCCACACACTCACTCCAGCAAAAGACCCGATGGGAGCAGCCATCGCCGACTATTACCAGAAAGGCAAAGCCAGCTGTCTGCGGGTTTGCTCCAGTCTGTTCGACGAAGACGAAATTCCCGTCTCGCTTTTATTCCGTGAGGAAGCAGAGATGCCCAAGTTGGAAAGGATTGCCTTGGCAAAGGCACAAGGACGAATACTGGATGTAGGAGCAGGAAGCGGATGCCATACGCTGGCCTTACAACAACGCGGCTTGGAGGTTGAAGCAATCGACATCTCGCCACTCTCCGTGGATGTGATGCAACAAAGAGGAGTGCGGAAAGCGCGTCTGGCTAATTTGTTTGACTCGCATTGGTATGACCGGTACGACACGATCCTCATGCTCATGAACGGTTCGGGCATAGTGGGCAAAATAGCCCATCTCCCAGCCTTCTTCCAACGTCTTAAACAACTGCTTACACCGGATGGTTGTGTGTGGATGGATTCCAGTGACATTCGTTATGTTTTTGAAAACGAAGACGGTAGTATGGACATTGACCTCGCGGCAAATTACTATGGCGAGGTTGACTACCAGATGATTTACCGGAACGTGACGGGTGATGCCTTTGATTGGTTATACATTGATTTTGAAACCTTGTCTTACTATGCCTCTGCACATGGATTCATTGCCGAAAAGATAGCAGACGGTGACCATTACGATTATTTGGCCTGCTTAAGACAAGAAACGGGAACCCGATAACGCGCCGCTACATTGTGGGAAAGAGTCCTGTTACAGATCTGACACAAGGCGCTATCACGCAGACCCTATTGCGTTTTACATTTCCTATGATGATCGGCACATTGTTGCAACAATGCTACAATTTGGCCGACACCCTGATCGTAGGTCAGTTCATCGGAGCTTCGGCATTAGCCGCTGTAGGATCGGCCTACACGTTGATTGTATTTCTCACCTCGATGGTCTTAGGTCTCTCCATGGGATGTTGCACGGTGTTCTCTATCCACTATGGTGCAAACCGCCCAGACGTATTGCGTCAAAGTATCTTCGTCGCCTTCACGTTGGTAGGAGCAGTGGCATTAGGTTTGAATATCGCCATCTATGCCGGCATGGACGCTCTATTGAGGTTTCTGCAAGTTCCGGCAGATGTTTACGAACCGATGTACCATTATCTATGGATTGTATGCAGTGGTTTTATGTTTGTTTTTCTGTATAACTTTCTTGCAGCGTTGTTGCGGGCCATCGGCGATTCCGTCACCCCCTTACGCTTCTTGGCACTCTCGGTGGTGCTGAATATCCTGCTCGACCTATTCTGTATCGTAGTATTGGATTGGGGACTGGCCGGAGCAGCCTGGGCCACGGTTGCCGCCCAAGTCATTGCCGCCCTAGGCCTGACAATACACGTTTACAAAAATCATCCGGAACTATGTTGGCGGCGGGAAGACATGAAATTCAGCCGTACCATCAGCAAAGACATCCTTGCCTTTTCCAGCCTGACATGTATCCAGCAATCGGTCATGAACTTCGGAATCCTGTTAGTCCAAGGGCTCATAAACAGTTTTGGAACAGCCGTGATGGCAGCCTTTGCCATTGCCGTTAAAATAGATTCGTTTGCTTATATGCCCGTACAGGAGTTTGGCAATGCCTTTTCCATCTTCGTGGCCCAGAATTTTGGCGCCAAACAACCGGAACGCATACGTAGAGGAACTCGCAACGCGCTCCTGGTCACAGTCTGTTTCTCCCTGCTATTATCGTTGGTGGTGGTTGCATGCGCACGTCCGCTCATGCTTCTGTTCATTTCACCCTCCGAAACAGAAATCATCGCGATTGGCGTAACCTATTTGCGTATAGAAGGAGCTTTTTATGTGGGAATAGGTATTCTATTCCTGCTGTATGGCTACTATCGCGCTGTGCGTCGCCCCGGTATGTCAGTCGTACTAACTGTCATCTCCTTGGGAACGCGTGTCGCACTCTCTTACTACCTGGTATCTGTTCCTGGTATAGGCCTTGAGGGTATCTGGTGGTCCATCCCTATCGGTTGGCTATTGGCCGATTTAACCGGATTTTGGTATTACCGAAAAACCATCCAATCAAAAAGCAGCAGCCTTTAATTGTTCACCATTTTCCTTGTAAATATAGATGCCCGGAGCAACAGTTTGCACAATGACACCATCCAATGAAAGAGTTGTTTCCTGATAAACAGCCACATAATAATGTCTTTCATGCCGTACAGCCTGCACTGTGGCATCGTTGCGCAAGACATTGAAAGAAAGTGAAACACGTTTCAGATCTCCCCTACTGACGCCCGGAAACAACACATACTGATAGGTAGCCGGCCGATCGATACGATGCTTGATGGTTAATGAAAATACTTCGCCCGAAAGCATCCGTGGCTTGTACATACCCATAAAGTCGTGCCACTGCCCTTTTTGCCAGGCAACACCTCCGGTACAGGTATCAGCCTCTAGAATCAAATAGCCCGTATTGTCATGATGATAACGATTGCCTTCTTGCACCAATTTTCCTTTGTGAAGCCGCTGGTCAACTGCCGTTTGCAACGGTAACGAGCGTTCCGACCAAATGTCACTTCCCAAGCATAACACATAGTCGGGAGTAAAGAACCATGCTTTTTTGGCATGTAGCCCGTTCCGGTTCAACTCCATTGCTGTCAATCCGCAAGCGCCATATGAACACCCACCTACCAAACGACTGTGATTACGGGCTTCTTTTCCACCTGCTGTGGGAATCGCGCCTGTTACATTGTAGGTTGTAATGCCTGGAATGCGGCGCCAATCCCAATACGGGAACACATTGTGATATTCATCTCCACGTACATACGTATAAAACGCTCCATCGGCCATATAATAGCCCTTTAGATTGTCTTCGTTAATCAGCTCTGTACCAATTACCCGCTGCGAAGCCATACGTACCGAAGCCATCCAATGAGGAGTGCGATAAATAGTCAGATCGGAATCATAAAAATGTTTGTATCCCAAACAAGTAGCAACCTTTTCCGGATGCAAAAAGTTCTCGTCGATCATTTGCTTGATGGCAACAGCCTCACCTGGAGACACACTCTTCTGCAAAGCATGTCCGGCAAAAAGCAGGCTGAATGCCTTATGTATGTCGGCATTATGGAACAACTGGCGGTTCAATCCGTTGACATCCATATGGCCTCTCCACAATATCCACCGGTATCCCTTCAGGTAAAAAGAAGTCAAAATATCCATCTGTTCACGACCAAGCGCCAAGGTTGTACCAGCAAACAGTTCGGCATAAAAGCTCATGTTGCACAAAAAAGAAAGTCCGTAATTTCCAAATTGCTGCTGTGCTCCATGTTGGTGAAAACTCCAGTCGGACTTGATACCTTCAACACGCCCCAAAACGATTTCCGAACAAATTTGATCGCGTGACTCGCGTACCAGTTGTAAATCGCCCTGCAACAAGGCACGCATCAGCACGTTTCCGGCCAACCACACTTTGTTTTGTCCCGTCATGCCAAACCGGGCATTTGCCATCACATTCAAAGCCTCGGCTTTTTCTGCCTCCGTCAGCCACGACTCGAACAAAAGGAAAGCCGAACCAAAGGTACGCGGAATGCCTATCTGATTATACCACCAGTTCTTGCATACGGGCTTCGTGCGAAACCAATACCCCAAGGCACGATGAATGGCTTCCTCCACCCGCTTGTCCGGATGCTGATAATGATATTTTGCCAACATCAATGTACGTTCGGCATGTTGCTTGGGTTCCCACCCCGAACGCTTGGTGTCGGCATAATTCAAATCAGGCCATGCGCCATCGGGTAACAGTTCCTTCACAAGACTTTCAACCAACTGACGGGTTACAGGGTAACGCTGTTGCAATTCAATCACATTCTGATCTGAAACTTCGTCTTCGGGCGGAATGCGGGATAACAATTTCAGATAGGGTTTCAACTCCGGATCAGCATGTACCAACAACTGTACATAATTTTCTTTCAACACGGCTACTTCATCTTTAGCATAAGTACACAAACACACGATACTAAAAAGAAAGCAGAACAAATAAGTTTTTTTCATTGCTTATATCTGTATGGCCTTATACAAATTCTTCTGTCAAAATACGCTCCAATTCCTCTGCCGTCAGACGCAAATGGAACTGGCCGTTGCGGGCTATTGAAATGCCCCCCGTTTCCTCCGACACGATAATGGCCAACGCATCACTTTTTTGGGAAATGCCCAATGCAGCACGATGGCGCAAGCCTAAAGACTTGGGTATATCCGAATCGTGCGAAACGGGCAAAATGCAACCGGCTGCCTGAATACGCTTGTGACTGATAATCATCGCCCCATCGTGCAACGGACTATTCTTGAAGAAAATATTCTCGATAAGCCGTTGGTTGATATTGGCATTGATAATATCACCCGAACGAACAATCTCGCTTAAACCTACATTCCGCTCGATAACAATCAACGCACCGACTTTCTGCTTGCTCATGCCCATGCAAGCCATCACTATGGGCATAATGTCCTCGCGGCTTGCCCCTGTCTTCTTACTCCCGGTAACAAACTTAATCAGTGCATTGGCTTTCCGGTGTGTACCGATGGAAGAAAAGAAACGCCGGATTTCTTCCTGAAAAAGGATGATCAATGCCAGTCCACCCATATTAACCAACTTGTCCAGAATGGTTCCGAGCAACTTCATCTCGAACATCTGGGATACCAGTATCCACATCAAGATAAAAATGATAATACCCGAAAATATATTTGCTGAGCTGGACTCCTTCATCAGCCGATAGATGTAGTACAACAACAGAGCTACCAGCAGAATATCTATAATGTCTTTTATTCCGAAACTTATCATAAGCCAATTTAAGGTTGGGCAAGCATTTCACGGACTATGCGGACTGCCTCCACACAAGCGCGCACATCGTGAACACGAAGAATATGAGCCCCCTTGAGCAACGCGATGACATGCAAAGCCGTCGTACCATTGAGTGCCTCATCAGGGGTTACATCCAGCAATTTATAGATCATGGATTTACGGGAAACACCCACCAGCAACGGTAACTCCATACGGTTGAATTCCTCCAAATGATTCATCAACTCATAATTATGAGCCAATGTTTTCCCAAAACCGAATCCCGGATCTAAAATAATGTCTTTGACACCCAGTGCCTGCAAGTGCTGTATCCGTTCTGCAAAATAACATAGGATGTTTTGCATCAAATCGTCATAAGACGGCATCAGTTGCATGGTTTGGGGTGTGCCCTGCATGTGCATCAGAATATAAGGTACTCCCAGACTGGCCACGGTCTCGAACATGCGGGAATCCATTGTACCTCCCGAAATGTCATTGACAATACCTACGCCATATTCTTCTACACACATACGTGCCACATCGGCTCTGAATGTATCAACCGACACAACGGCATCCGGACACAACCGACGCACAATGGCTAATCCGGAACGCAGCCGCTCCATTTCCTCCTCTACCGGAACTTCATCGGCTCCCGGTCGGGAAGAATAAGCACCTACATCAATCATTGTTCCCCCTTCCGTACAAATTTGCTCTATACGTTGGGCTATGGCCCGTTCTCCCTGTTGCCGACTGGCAGCATAAAAAGAATCAGGAGTTACATTAAGGATACCCATGACCTGAGGCTCTGACAACGTGAGCAAACGTCCATTAATATTCAGTGTATGGGGAACAAGTCCTTTCATATCTTCTTTTCCTAGTTTGATTTGGGCAAATATACACAGAAAACTTGGTTCTGCACGCCTTCCATTCACCTTTTTACGTACCTTTGCACCGGATTTTTCTAAAACCAAAACAGAAGATGGACACCAAAGCGCTTTATACCTATTTCAAACAATGTAATGCAGTTACAACCGACAGCCGGAACAGCCCGAAAGGCTCTCTTTTTTTCGCCTTGAAAGGCGATAGTTTTGACGGTAATGCTTATGCGGCCAATGCATTGGAAAAAGGGTGTGCTTATGCCGTAATCGACAATCCGCAATATGCCGTAGCGAATGACGGACGTTACTTGCTAGTTGACGATGTGCTGCAAGCCATGCAACAACTGGCAACCTACCACCGCCGTCAATGGGGAAAAACAATCATCCAAATAACCGGAACAAACGGAAAAACCACGACAAAAGAACTGACTGCGGCTGTCTTGGCCAGCACATATCGGGTATTATACACAGAGGGAAATCTGAACAACCACATCGGTGTTCCGCTCACGTTACTACGACTCAGGGATGAACATCAAATGGCAATTATCGAAACCGGAGCAAACCACCCGGGAGAGATTGCGATGTTATCGCAAATAGTAGAACCCGATTACGGCCTCATAACCAATGTAGGTAAAGCGCATCTGGAGGGATTTGGTTCTTTTGAAGGGGTGATTCAAACCAAAACCGAACTGTACCGTTACCTGGAAAAACAGAACAACGGAACTGTTTTCATAAATAATGACAATTCCTATTTGACACCCTATGCCCGTCACCTACATGGCATTGGATACGGTACCCCAGGCAGTAACCCGACCAACTACACGGAAGGCGAAGTGGTAGAGTGTACGCCATTCCTTACCTTCCGCTGGCATGAAAAAGAAGAGGAAACATGGTACACCGTACACAGTCAATTAATCGGCAGTTACAACATTGACAACTTTCTGGCAGCCATCACCATCGGACGCCACTTCCATGTGCCGGCCCATCTGATAAATCGTTCATTAGCAAATTATGTTCCGACCAACAACCGATCTCAACTGGTTGATACCGGACGAAACCGATTGATTGTAGACGCGTATAATGCTAACCCTACAAGTATGATGGCGGCATTATGTAACTTTAGAGACATTCAGGCTACCAACAAAATGCTCATTTTGGGAGAAATGAGGGAATTAGGAACGAATAGCACAGAAGAACATCAGAGGATAATTGACTTTCTACACCAGAACGACTTTGCACAGGTCTGGCTGGTTGGTAGCGCATTTCAACATATCGACCATAAATTCCGCCATTTTGAAGCCGTTGAACAAGTGATGGCCGAATTGGAAGCCCATCCGGTAAGCGGTTGTCTGATACTGATTAAAGGTAGTAACGGAACCAAACTATTCAAACTTCTCTCTGTTTTATAGGTATTTATAAATCAACCGGACAACCTACAAACAAAAGAGTAAGGAGGACATTTATATGGGCATCGATGAAAGAAATAAAATATTTACCTTCACCCTTACCAAAATACTTCCTATCTTTGCATGCAATATGACTAGATGTATTTGCAACTTTCTCATACTATTAAGTATATGTTTACTACCACAACTGTTATCAGCTTCTAACAGTAAACAGGTACTGAAACCGCCACACACAGCAGAAACACTGCAGGCTATTCAGGAGGAGGCATCACAACAGATCCACCAGGCCGGATTGGGCAAAATCAACCAATCACATTTCAAACGCGACTTACATTCAACCATACCTGACGAAGGACGTTTGGGAACTTCGTTCAACCTGCGTAACATACCGTCATCGCTCAAAACCCAGAAGAACCATCTATCTTGTATGGTAATTGATGCGACATGTTTTCTTCAAGCCGTATCACCAGAAAAAGAATTACAATCCGTAACACGGGATATCCAATCAAACAAACACGCCATCAAATATTATATCTATACATTAAAACGTATCCTTATTTAACAACCCATTTGGTCCTACACTTATGCTATCTATAAGTGTAGGACTTTTTCTTGTTATCATCCTCATTGCATTTTACACATTCAAATAAATATAACAGAGGTGTAAAACAGATTATTCATTTCAATAAACAACGATTCCAAAACCATACTATTATTTAATCCTATCCATATATGGAATTTTTATTAGACTTTATTCTACACATAGACCAATACATGATTGAGATTGTACAGAACTACCACACATGGACTTACGCGATACTGTTTCTCATCATTTTTTGTGAGACAGGACTGGTTGTTACCCCCTTCCTCCCTGGCGACTCGTTACTGTTTGTTACCGGCGCAATAGCCGCACTTCCCGGCATGCCGATCGATATACACATTTTAGCAATCATCTTGTTTATTGCCGCAGTATTAGGCGATTCGTGTAATTACATGATAGGCCATTTCTTTGGTAAAAAACTATTCAACAATCCCAATTCAAAAATATTCAAGCAAAGTCATCTGGACAAGACACACGAGTTTTACAAAAAATATGGAGGTAAAACCATCATCATAGCCCGTTTTGTTCCCATTGTACGTACCTTCGCCCCTTTTGTGGCCGGCATGGGAAAGATGAATTATTATTACTTCATGATCTATAACCTGATTGGCGGAGCTGCATGGATCACGATTTTCTGTTACGCAGGCTACTTCTTTGGCGACTTGCCATTTGTACAAGACAACCTGAAGTTGCTGATTGTTGCAATAGTTATCATCTCCATGTTGCCTGCTGTCATTGAAATAACACGCGCCAAATTAACCAAGCAGAAATAAAAACTGCATTACTTTTAACACACACATTTTATCTACAAGTTGAAAATCACAAGTATGAAAAATTCTTTATTCAGTAAATTCACTCCCAAAGAACCAAAGTTCTTTCCTTTATTAAAACAACTCTCTGAGATACTATCTACAGCATCGGCACTGCTTTCCGAAAGTCTGGAACACCACAAACCGGAAGAAAGAGCCGACTATTACCGCCGGATAAAAGAGGTGGAACGTGAAGGAGACAAACTGACCCATTTGATTATTGACGAATTGAGCACTACGTTTATTACTCCGTTCGACCGTGAAGACATTCACGACTTGGCGTCCAGCATGGATGACGTGATAGACGGAATAAACAGTTGCGCCAAACGTATCAACATCTACAACCCACGCCCCATTGCAGATTGTGGTAAAGAATTGTGCCGACTGATTCAGCAAGAAGCGACCTATATAAGCAAGTCTATGGACGAATTGGAAACCTTCCGGAAAAAGTCTGGAAACCTACGTAACTATTGCGACCAATTACATGAAATTGAGAACCAAGCCGATGATGTTTATGAAAACTTTATTACCAAACTGTTTGAGGAAGAAAAAGACAGCATCGAGCTAATCAAGATCAAAGAGATTATGCACGAATTGGAAAAGACAACCGATGCGGCAGAACATGTTGGCAAAATTCTTAAGAATCTGATTGTAAAGTACGCATAAAACAGTACCTAATGGAACTACTTATCATTATTATCGTACTGGCTCTGTTGTTTGACTACATCAATGGATTTCACGATGCGGCCAATTCGATTGCGACCATCGTATCCACCAAAGTACTTACCCCCTTTCAAGCCGTGTTGTGGGCGGCATTCTTCAACTTTGTCGCATTCTTCATTGCCAAATACATTATAGGTGGATTTGGTATCGCCAATACCGTATCAAAAACGGTCATGGAACCCTATATCACCCTACCTATTATATTAGCAGGAGTCATTGCGGCTATTGTCTGGAACTTGTTCACTTGGTGGAAAGGTATCCCTTCCTCCTCTTCACACACCTTGATCGGTGGTTTTGCCGGTGCAGCCATCATGGCAAACGGATTCGTATCCATCCAGCTCAGCATCATCCTGAAAATAGCAGCGTTCATTGTACTCGCCCCTTTTATCGGTATGGTGATTGCATTCGGATTCACCTTACTTGTTTTCCGGATTTGCCGACACGCCCACCCTCATACGGCCGAAACATGGTTCAAAAGATTGCAACTTGTATCTTCTGCTCTATTCAGTATAGGTCATGGCTTAAACGATTCTCAAAAAGTAATGGGAATCATAGCCGCAGCAATGATTGCAGCCCACTCTAAAGGATTGGGACTGGGCATCAACAGCATTACCGATCTTCCCGACTGGGTAGCATTCTCATGTTTTACGGCAATTTCGCTCGGCACAATGTCCGGCGGATGGAAGATCGTCAAAACGATGGGCACAAAAATAACCAAAGTAACCCCACTGGAAGGAGTGGTAGCTGAAACAGCCGGTGCCTTTACGCTGTATATCACTGAATTTCTGAAAATTCCGGTCAGCACTACACATACCATAACCGGTGCGATCATCGGAGTGGGAGCAACCAAGAGACTGTCGGCTGTACGCTGGGGAGTTACCAGAAGCCTTATGACGGCCTGGATACTAACGATCCCTGTCAGCGCTCTGTTGGCTGCGGTAATATACTACCTGATATCCTTTTTTGTCCAATAAAATTTGCTCAATATCCTGTTTTCTGTGCAAAAAAGCAGATATACTTTTGTTTATACGGTAAGAAATCTTTAAATTTGCAAGCTGAACTTCAACTGACTCTGTTTATTAACGGGATAGTGAAGCAGCAAATAACACAACGAAATCACAATTTCAAGAAGTAACGAATATGAGTTTGAAAATTGTTGTACTTGCCAAGCAAGTGCCCGACACCCGCAATGTGGGAAAAGATGCGATGACGCCAGAAGGTACGGTAAACCGTGCTGCGTTGCCCGCAATCTTCAATCCCGAAGACTTAAATGCTTTAGAGCAGGCTTTGAGATTGAAAGATCAAAATCCCGGCTCAACCGTATCCATTCTGACAATGGGTCCTCCCCGTGCTACCGATGTAATCCGTGAAGGATTATACCGTGGTGCAGACAACGGTTATCTCCTTACAGACCGTGCATTTGCAGGTGCTGACACATTGGCAACCTCTTACGCGCTTTCAATGGCCATCAAAAAGATTGGAGACTTTGATATTATTATAGGTGGTCGCCAAGCTATTGACGGTGATACGGCTCAAGTAGGACCACAAGTCGCTCAAAAGCTAGGATTGAACCAAATTACTTATGTAGTTAACATCCAAAGTTGCAAAGACGGAAAGATCACCACGACACGTCATATTGACGGCGGTATTGAAGTTGTAGAAGCTCCGCTTCCTATCCTGTTGACCGTAAATGGCAACGCAGCTCCTTGCCGTCCGCGCAATGCAAAACTCGTCATGAAATACAAACGTGCCCTTTCTCCTATCGAGATGCCGGCAGACGGAAACTTGCCCTACAAAGAAGAATATGCAAAGAAGCCTTATCTAACAGTAACACAATGGAGTGTTGCCGATGTTGACGGTGACTTGGCTCAATGTGGACTTGCCGGTTCTCCGACCAAAGTAAAGGCCGTTCAGAACATTGTGTTCAAAGCTAAAGAAAATAAAACACTTACATCGGCAGATACAGACATTGACGACCTGATGAAAGAACTTCTGGCCAATCATACTATCGGATAAAATCCGACTCACCTGCTAAAACAATAAAGAATGAATAACGTATTTGTATATTGCGAAATAGACGGTACAACCGTTGAAGAGGTGAGCTACGAGCTGTTAACCAAAGGCCGTAAGCTTGCCAATGAGTTGGGCGTACAACTCGAAGCCATCTGTGCCGGTACAGGAATCACTGGCAAAGTAGAAAAAGAAGTACTTTCTTATGGTGTTGACGTATTGCATATGTTTGATGCAGAGGGTCTATTCCCTTACACATCAAAACCTCATACTTCGATTTTAGTAAACCTTTTCAAACAAGAGCAACCGCAAATTTGCTTGATGGGTGCTACGGTTATCGGCCGTGATTTGGGACCTCGTGTTTCATCATCGCTTCACAGTGGTTTGACAGCAGACTGCACCTCACTGGAAATCGGATCGTACGATGATAGAAAAACAGGCAAACATTACGAGCAGTTGCTCTATCAGATCCGCCCAGCCTTCGGCGGTAATATCGTCGCAACCATTGTAAACCCAGACAACCGTCCTCAGATGGCAACCGTGCGTAGCGGTGTGATGAAAGCTGAGAAAGTTGCTGAATATTACAGCGGTCAAATCATCTATCAGGACGTTGCCAAATTCGTACCTGAAACAGATTATGTTGTAAAAGTCATTGAACGCCATGTTGAAAAAGCCAAAAACAACTTGAAAGGCGCTCCTATCATCATTGCCGGTGGTTACGGTGTGGGAAGTAAAGAAGGATTTGGCTTGTTATACGAATTAGCTAAAGAACTTCATGGTGAGGTTGGTGCAAGCCGTGCCGCTGTTGACGCCGGCTTCTGCGAACACGATCTCCAAATAGGACAAACCGGTGTTACCGTCCGTCCCAAAGTATATATCGCCTGTGGTATCTCGGGTGCTATTCAGCACGTATCGGGAATGAAAGAAAGTGGCATCGTAATTTCCATCAACACCGATCCGGATGCGCCAATCAACGCCATCGCAGACTACGTCATTAACGGATCTGTTGAAGAGGTCCTGCCCAAAATGATCAAATTCTACAAACAAAACAGTAAATAAGCCATGGCAAATTTCTATACAGACATTCCCGAACTGAAATTTCATCTGGACAACCCCATGATGAAACGCATCGTAGAACTCAAAGAGCGTAACTATGAGGACAAAGATCAGCATGACTATGCTCCTGTTGACTTTGAAGATGCAATGGATTCTTACGACAAAACTTTAGAAATTGTCGGTGACATCACGGCCAACATCGTTGCTCCCAATGCCGAGGGTGTAGACGAAGAAGGTCCCCACTGCCACGACGGCCGCGTAGACTATGCGTCTGGTACTGTTGAAAACCTTGACGCAATGGTTAAAGCCGGAATGAACGGTATGACCATGCCACGCCGCTACAATGGTTTGAACTTCCCCATTACCCCGTACACAATGTGTGCCGAAATAGTTGCTGCCGGAGATGCCGGATTCGGTAATATCTGGAGTCTGCAAGATTGTATCGAGACACTTTACGAGTTTGGTAATGAAGATCAGCACAGCCGTTTTATACCCCGTGTTTGCGCCGGAGAAACCATGTCCATGGACCTTACTGAACCGGATGCAGGTTCCGACTTACAACGCGTCATGTTGAAAGCGACGTTCGATGAAAAAGAGAACTGCTGGCGTCTGAATGGTGTAAAACGCTTCATCACGAACGGTGACGCTGACATTCACCTGGTATTGGCCCGTTCAGAAGAAGGCACACACGATGGCCGCGGTTTGTCCATGTTTATCTATGACAAACGCGAAGGTGGTGTAGATGTTCGCCGTATCGAGAACAAACTGGGTATCCACGGTTCACCCACTTGTGAATTAGTATATAAGAATGCCAAAGCCGAATTATGCGGTGACCGCAAATTGGGTTTGATCAAATACGTAATGGCATTGATGAATGGTGCTCGTCTGGGCATTGCCGCACAATCCGTTGGTTTGAGCCAAGCTGCTTACAATGAGGCATTGGCTTACGCTAAGGACCGTGAACAATTTGGAAAAGCCATCATTGAGTTCCCTGCTGTTTACGACATGCTTGCAACCATCAAGGCTAAATTGGATGCCGGTCGCGCCTTGCTTTATCAGACTTCTCGGTATGTAGATATTTACAAAGCATTGGACGATATTGCACGCGAGCGTAAACTGACTCCGGAAGAACGTCAGGAACAGAAGAAATACGCGCGTTTGGCTGACAGCTTTACTCCCCTTGCCAAAGGTATGAACTCCGAATATGCCAATCAAAACGGTTACGATTGTATCCAAGTACACGGTGGTTCTGGTTTCATGATGGAGTATGCATGTCAACGTATTTACCGCGACGCCCGTATTACCAGTATTTACGAAGGAACCACACAGTTACAGACTGTTGCTGCCATTCGTTACGTAACCAATGGATCTTATATTGCAACGATCCGCGATTTCGAGGCTATCGCCTGCGCTCCTGAGTATGAAACTTACATGACACGTCTCAAGGAAATGGCTAACAAGTTTGATGCTTGTACCAATGCCGTAAAAGAGGCCAAAGATCAAGAGTTACTCGACTTTGTTGCACGCCGTCTTATGGAAATGGCTGCATCAATCATCATGAGTCATTTGCTATTGCAAGATGCAACCAAAGCTCCTGAATTGTTTGGAAAAAGCTTGAACGTATATACCAACTTTGCAGAAAGTGAAATTGAAAAGCATTTCAACTTTATCCGCAAAATGACGAGTGAACAATTGGTAAACTATCGCCAACAAGCAACAACTGCTACTGAAGCGTAACGAAAACCTGTTCCATTCATATAGCATCGCCCATAACGATAGACCGTTATGGGCGATCTTTTTTTATCTGCCCCTATTCTTCCTTTTTAATTGACACATCTATTTTCCAAAAATAAAAATAGCTTGTATCTTTGTATCTGCCAAATCGTTTAAAATCCAAAAGAAGATGCAACATTTTGACTGTGATTATATGGAAGGAGCCCATCCGGTGATATTGGAAAAGCTCCTTGCCACCAACATGGAAAAAACCCCAGGTTACGGCAATGATGCCTATTGCGAACAGGCACGTACCAAGATTCGGCAAGCGTGCCATTCTCCGGAAGCAGAAATCCATTTCCTGGTAGGAGGGACACAAACCAACGCTACGCTTATCACCGCGCTTCTCCGCCCTTACGAGGGAGTTATAGCCACCGAAACCGGACACATCAGTGTACACGAAGCCGGAGCGATAGAAGTGGGCGGACACAAGGTTCTAACACTGCCGCACCACGAAGGAAAACTCCGTGCCTGCGACATTCAACACTATGTAGAAACCTACTATGCAGACGCTAATTACGAACACATTGTTTCTCCGGGTATGGTCTATCTGTCCCACCCCACCGAATACGGAACCCTATATACCCGTTCCGAACTGGAGGAAATAGCCTCCGTTTGCCGGAAGCACCAGCTACCACTCTATCTGGACGGCGCACGGCTGGGTTACGGATTGGCCGCCGAAGGCAACGACCTCACCCT
>CABSGW010000011.1 GCA_902477365.1 uncultured Prevotellaceae bacterium | reverse complement strand
AATTATTTTTACTACCTTTGCAGCAGAATATCCATCTCATATTAGGAGACGGACAAAAAACGTCATGAAACTCAATACCAACACAAACGCTATTATGAGTAGTGACGGCGATGAAACAATCTTATGGACTTAATAGAAGTCAATAGCTTGGTTTTTGTAACTGCTTGTTGCCGTGTGGATTACGACAGCTTGCAGGATTAGAAAAGATGCCCATACCTGAAAAATGAACGACTTCCATACCCCTGTACAAGACCGTCCGCTATGGTTCGTCATGCGCGATCTTAAGCGGTGCAACGCCAAACAACCGGCATACAAGCTGTTCAAGGACTTGGGGATGGAGGTATTCACACCCATGGTGTGGAAACTTTCTGTGAAGCATGGGAGGCGTTGTCGGGAGGAAGTGCCCTTCATTCAGGATCTGCTTTTTGTGAATGGCACTCGGCTGGCAGTTGACCCTATAGTCGAGAAATACAATACCGTGCAATATCGTTACCTGCGCGGCGGATACAAAATTCCGATGACGGTCAGGGAAACCGACATGCAACGTTTCATTCATGCCGTTGAGTCCTCCGAGAATCCGTGTTATTACACGCCCGAAGAAATATCCTCCGATATGATAGGTAGGAAAGTGCGCATCGTAGGCGGCCCTTTGGACGGATATGAAGGGAATTTGCAGAAAATCCAAGGGGCACATATCAAGCGTCTGTTCGTAGAACTTCCCAGTCTCCTTGCCGCTGCCGTGGAGGTACAGCCCGAATACATACAGCTTTTGTAGTTGGCAAGCGGAAAGGGGTAAGTAAACAAGAAGACTTGTATTAAGTTGCTGACCTCATGATATTCAGGCCGTATAGCCTCAAAACAGTATAACCCAACAACCGCACAACCATGTATATGATAGAAGAATTTATATACGAATGGAAACGCCTTCAACATCCCTCAATAGTATCATTTAAATTTGATTGCTAACTTATTTGAAAACAGTTTGTTAAATCGATATTGACAATAGTTTGAAAACAGCTATGAAACAAAAAAGGATAACAGAGGAAGATGGTAGCGATTCTATAAAAGCACCTAATACGGCAATATGGTGGCTTATTGCCTGTGCGATATGCCTCTCTGTCTGTATAGGAGGATTTTTCTTGATAAAACATCTATCCCCAACAATGTGTATATTCTCTACGGGGGAAAATGATTGTACGTCCGCATTGTTTAGCGGCAGCTTTGGAGTGGTGAACGTCCTTCTTATTTTCGCATTGGCTTTTGCTAGTATGATTGTCACGTTTGGTCACCTTTACACTATTCTGAAGTTCATACAACAGAATGACTGGTTGGGTGAGCAAGAGCAATACAAGTATGCCACTTTCGTAAGGGCAACCTTGTCAAGGTACGAATTTGTCATGCTTTATTATAATGGCTTTCTCCATCCCATGATGAAAAAACTGATGGAAACCTATTTATGCTGAACAACCTTTGCTCGGAGTTGTTTCCATTAAGTTTTGAGAATCCCCGTTACCTGCAAGGTTTGGGTATAAACTATGCCTGCGAATTGACTGCCAACCATTTTTCCGGAGGATACTTTGAATTTTTCCTTTCCGATGAAGAAGGTGATTCCGGTAAATATTATTTGGGAGCCTTTTATGCCAAAACCGAGTTGGATAAAGGAAGGTTTTGGAACTCAGGAACGCTTATATGGAGGAAAAGCCACGGAGAAAACTAAACCTGCTACTTAACTCAGAACGACTGCATGACTTCTCCAGTTAGCACCAATAACCGTCGCATAGCGAAAAACACGCTTCTGCTTTACTTCAGGATGCTGTTGATGATTGGTATCAATCTCTATACATCCCGTGTCATACTTCAAGTACTGGGAGTGGAAGATTTCGGTATCAACAATGTGGTAGGTGGAGTTATTACCATGTTAGGTTTTCTTACAGGTTCACTTGCCGGAGCTTCCTCCCGTTATATCACATACGACTTGGGCAAGGGAGATATGGAGATAATGAAAAAAACATTCGGCAATATTCTAAGCATCCATTTATTATTGGCAGGCTTGGTGGTTGTAATCGGCGAAACGATCGGACTGTGGTTTATGACCACACAATTACAAATTCCTGAGACACGTGAAACAGCAGCCTTTTGGGTTTACCAGTTTTCTATCATTTCGTTTGTGCTGAGTGTAATCAGTGTGCCTTACAATGCAAGCATCATTGCGCATGAAAAGATGTCGGCATTCGCTTACATAAGTATCGTCGATGCGGTATTGAAGTTATTGATAGTCTATCTGTTGCTAGTAATTTCATACGACAAACTGATTGTTTATGCGGCTTTGTTCTGTTGCATCCAGATATTCGACCGGATTGTTTATAGTATTTATTGCCGGAAACATTTTGAGGAGACCCGGAGCAAACTGAGTTTTGACAAGAAGTTGTTTAAAGAAATATTTGCTTTTGCCGGTTGGACGATGAACGGGAGTTTAGCTGTTATCGGCTATACACAGGGCATCAACGTTTTACTGAATATCTTTTTTGGTCCTGCGGTGAATGCTGCGCGGGGTATTGCCGTACAAGTGCAGAACGTAACCCGTCAGTTTTGCACCAATTTCCAGATGGCATTGAATCCTCAATTGACGAAAAGTTATGCCACAGGCGATTATGCCCACATGCATCGGCTTTTAAAGGTAAGTTCGAAGTTTTCTTTTTATCTGATGCTGCTCATATCGCTGCCTCTTATGTTGGAAGCACCGCTCATATTAAAATGGTGGTTGGGCGCAGTACCCGAACATACAGTCAATTTCTTACGCTTGATATTGTGTACGGGAATCTTGTTTGCCTTGTCCAATCCCATCATAACAGCCGTACATGCTACGGGAAAGTTAAAGAAGTTTCAATTGATAGAAGGCAGCATGTTATTATCTATTGTGCCCGTGGCTTACCTTTTATTGAGATTCTTTCGTATTCCTCCCGAACATGTTTTTCTTGTGCATATTCTTGTGGAAATATGTACGCAATATGTACGCATACGGATTGTACTACCATTGATAGTTATGCCTTTACGTGAGTATATCGCTGATGTCATAAAACCCGTATTGAAAGTTGGTATTCTTGCCTTAATTATTCCTATGCTTGTTTATTGCAACATGAATGTAAATATAGCCTCTTTCCTCGTTGTATGTTTAATCACTGCATGTTGGATTCTTCTTGTCATCTATTTCATTGGATGCACAAAAAATGAGCAATTTTTTGTAAAAGGCAAGTTCGTTGCAGTATTGGATAAACTAAAAAATAACTTCTTATCTGTATTATGAATAATCCTAAAATTTCAGTTATTGTTCCGGTATATAATGTGGAGCAATTTTTGCCTCGTTGCATAAATAGCATATTAGCCCAGACGTTCACTGATTTTGAAGTGCTTTTAATCAATGACGGGAGTACGGATAATTCAGGGAGAATTTGTGATGAGTATGCTAAGAAAGATAATCGGATAAGGTTATTTCATAAAGGGAACGGTGGAGTAAGCTCGGCGAGGAATATAGGACTAAAAAACGTCAAAGGGGAGCTTATTTGTTTTATTGATTCGGATGACTACTTGGACAAGAAATTCCTACAACGAATGGTAAAGGCTATGGAAGAGAATGATGTAGATTTAGTTTGCTGTGGATGTTATAGGGAATCAACAGACGGCACGTTACTATGGAAACGAAACATCAAAACAACCACATTGTATGACAGAAGACAGGCCGTCATCGAACTATTCACTCCAACCTCTTTCGTTGGTTGGCCATGGAATAAAATCTACAAGGCATCCCTTATAAAAGAGAATGGTCTGGAATTTAATGAAACAATAAAGTACTGTGAAGATGATGTGTTCGTTTTACAGTACATCTTGCATATCCAAAAAGCATGCTACATAAGCGACATATTATATCATTACGTGGAAAACAGCATGTCCGCCAACTTCAAGGGATATACGGATCAGAAATTCAATGTCAACTGCCTTGACAGGCAAAAAGCTGACGAAATGTCCTATTTACTCGTGCGGGACATGGGTGACAAGGAAGTCATGGATATATTCTTGGCAAGAAGGTTTACTTCAAACTTGGCCACTCTTTACAAGTTGCTCCCAGTTTATAACGATGAACACGATATTCTTGTTTTTCTAAAGCGAAACCTAAGAAAATACTACTTGAAATATCTTTTGAATAAGCGGTTTTGCAAAAGATTAAAAGAGGAAATAAAGCACATCATTTTCTTGATAAACCCTATAATTTACATAAAAATAAAGTCAAAAAGATGAAATCACCCAGAATCATAGCCGAAATCGGCTGTAACCACAAGGGCGACATGGCTATCGCTAAAGAAATGATCATGACTGCCGCAACTTACTGCAAGGCTGATGTGGTCAAGTTCCAAAAACGGTGCAACAAAGAGTTGCTCTCCCCTGAAGAATATAATGCCCCGCACCCACACCCTGAAAACTCATACGGCAAGACTTACGGAGAACACCGTGAGTTTTTGGAATTCAGCCTTGATCAACACCGCCAGTTGCAAGAATGGTGCAATGAGTTCGGCATTGAATATTCCACGTCGGTGTGGGATATCACTTCTGCCAAGGAGATATGCACGTTACATCCCAACCTTATCAAGGTACCTTCGGCCTGCAACTTGAACAAAGGCCTGTTGGAATACCTCTGCGACAGTTTCGGTGGTGAAATCCATTTGTCCTTTGGCATGACAACCCGTGAAGAGGAAGAACAAATCATCCGGTTCTTCGAATCAAAGGGACGTAACAAGGACCTGGTCATTTACGATTGTACATCGGGCTATCCTGTACCGTTTGAGGATATTTGTTTGTTGGAGCTTACCCGCTTGCGTGAGTTGTATGCCGATAGGGTGAAATCCATAGGTTTCTCAGGCCATCATCTGGGTATCGCCATCGATTCTGCTGCCGTGGCGTTGGGGGCGGAATGGATAGAACGCCATTATACGCTTGACCGTACATGGAAAGGTACGGACCATGCGGCATCATTGGAACCAGACGGTGTGCGTAAGTTGGCCCGCGACTGCCGGGCTGTGGCAAAAGCTTTAGCCTACAAGAAAGAGGAGATTCTTGACATTGAAAAAGTACAGAGAAATAAATTGAAGAAAAACCAAGTAAGATGGTAAATGGAAGGAACAGAAGTGTCGATGCCGTGAAAGGTATCCTGATATTCCTTGTTGTCATAGGGCATGTGCTTTTGGGCACATTGGATGAGAATATCATCCGCTATACAATTTATTCGTTCCATATGCCGGCCTTTTTCTTTGTCAGCGGTTACCTTCTCGATATGGAAAGATTAGCCGGACAGGGCTATTGGAGCGTTTTGTCCAAATACTGGAAGAGGATGTTGGCAGAGTGGTCAGTTGCATGGCTTGTATATACTGCTTATGTTCTCAGGCATGGCAACTTTGACTGGATGGATGTTGTGCAAAACCTGTATGCTCCTTTTTACCACTTATGGTTTGTCCCTGCCCTGTTCGTGTTGATAACGTTGCTGTGGTTGGTATTTCGTTTAATAAGGTGCAATACCGTAAGGTTCATATTATTGTTCGCTTTGGGGTTGTTGACATACAATATCTCCAATACCAGTTTCAATATAAGCTCCGTGTTCAACTGCATCCTGATGCTTTTTATTGTCATGGGTATATATAGTCGAAAATATTTAAATGTTATTAATGTTAGGGGGGGATAATAATACTTTTTTGCATTTTATCAATAGTATGCGTGTATCTGTTCATGGAATCCAAAATAGAATTTATGAGAACCTATATGGAGATTCCTATAGCGTCCATACTTTGCCTGTTGGGGATTCTTCCAATGCTGCAGCGCGGCAAGTTTCAAGGGGGAATATTTGAATATTGGGGGCGTAATTCCTTGAGGATATACCTTTGGCATGTGATTCCCATTATCTGTTTAAAATGGTTGTTTTCTGAAAATCCCAGTTTGTATTACACAGTCTCAGGTGCCGTTATATTGATGTGCATTGCCTTGACGCATGCTGTCAACAAGCGGTTGCTGATTTAAAAGCTAATAATAAAATATGGTAATAGCATTCATACCTGTAAGGGGAGGAAGCAAGTCCATCCCTTTCAAAAACATCAAGCCCTTTTGTGGCAAACCTTTAGTATGTTGGAACATCGAAGCGTTGGAACAGTGCGACGAAGTGGATGAAATCATCGTTGCCACCGATTCAGATAAGATAGAAGAAACGGTTATTTCCGGAAAGTACAAAAAGACAAAAGTCTACCGTCGCTCTGCCGAAAATGCTTGTGACACAGCCAGTACGGAAAGCGTGATGTTGGAATACATCCGTTACGTGCAACTTCACGATGACGATATTTTCATGTTAGTGCAGGCCACCTCGCCATTAACCGAAACGGTTCATTTTACAGAAGCGTTGGGGATGTATGGAACAGGTGAATATGATTCCATCTTAACTTGCGTGCGTAATTACCGTTTCTTTTGGAATGGGGACGGTACAAGCATGAACTACGATTACAGGAACCGTCCCAGAAGACAAGATTTTTCGGGGATGCTGATGGAAAACGGTGCTTTCTATATTAATAAAGTAAGACATATCCTTGAATCAGGCAATCGTCTCAGTGGTCACATTGGCATCTATGAGATGCCGGAATACACGGCCACGGAAATAGACGAACCGGATGATTGGGCTGTACTCGAAAACTTGATGTACAGGCATGTCCTGTCCAAAAGGACAATGAGGCCAATCAAGCTCTTCTTGTGCGATGTGGACGGCACGTTGACAGATGGTGGCATGTATTATTCCGAAAACGGGGACGAGCTGAAGAAGTTCAACACTCGTGACGGAATGGGCTTTCAGTTACTTCGTGAAGTCGGCATCAAGACGGGTATCATTACTTCGGAAGACACCAAGATGGTGGAAAACCGTGCCAAGAAGCTGAATGTGGATTTCCTGTACCAAGGCAAACGGGATGGTGGGAAACTGGCTGCCGCAAAAGAGATATGTGCTCGGCTTGGGATTACGTTGGACGAAGTGGCCTACATAGGTGACGATGTGAACTGCATGGAACTGCTAAAGGCAGTGGGCGTGAAGGCTTGTCCTGCGGATGCCTGCGAGGAAGCGAAAGCCATTGTCGGCATTCATGTGATGAAGAGGCAAGGGGGAGAAGGGTGCGTGAGGGAGTTTGTTGATACACTAATGGAGTATAAATTATGAAACATCTATTTATTGTACACTCCCACATTACTTATTTGATGTCATTAGCTATTGTCAGGTATTTAAATATTAAGAATGATGACGTTCGAATATTGTCTTATAATCATTTGTTCCATCCTCAAATAATGCCCATACAGATTTTCTATCTTTCTCTAAATGAAAATGTTGCAGTAAAATTTAAATATTGGAATTACGCTCGTTATATTGACCGGACGATAAGTAGTGTTACGGACGATGAAGATTATGCGCTTTACATCAATTATCCACATTATAAATATCTCTTCATGACAAACAATCATTGCAAAAAAATTAATTTCATTGAAGAAGGTATGGATAATTACAAGGAGAATTCACTATCTTCATACACAATATTTGACCCTAATAAGAATTTCAGACCTACATTCCTTTCTAGACTTAAGTATGGAGTAGAATCTTTTAAATCAATAATTAGGGGAAAAAGGAATGCGCTGATAGATTTGTTGCCAGCAACTTCTTCTTGTTATAATCTGATTCCTGATATATCTTATTATTGCTTTTCTGAATTTGCTTTTCCGGGAATAAGTACTCAAAAACATGTTCTTGACATTAAAAATGTCAAATCATTCTACAGCAATTTTAGTAATAGTATATGTGAGATGAAAAATGGACTATGCTTTTGGATTGGTGATAATGTTGTTAAGTGTTCTAATATTACTGAACAAGAATATGGGATAGCGATTCGGAATGGCCTAGAGTTCTTTTTGAAAAAACATCCGTTCGATAAAATCTATCTGAAATTTCATGGTGGAGAATCGGAACTTAGTCGAAGCCTTACAATAAAAGCGTGTGAAAAACTGAATATTGAATACGAAATAATACATGACGGGGTTTCTATAGAATTAATTTTAATGAATCTGGAACATTGCACTTTGATAGGTTTAACTTCTAGTCTATTATTCTATGGTTCATTACTAGGTCACGTATCTTATTCTATAAACCGTTATCTCTCTCAATGGCATCATCTATCTGCCCAAAATGTGTATTGGGAACATGTAACAATGTTGTAAATATAGCAGTGGAGATTTTGAGCAGTTCTTCATCCGTTACAAGGGTGAGTCCTATCCGAGAGGCGAGAGCATCTATATGTTCTGCCACCGCAACAACTCCATTATAATCTGTTTGAGAAATGGTACAAGGATACGAGGTGCTGCGTGGTGGAAGTGTCGGTTGATGGCCGTCCCTTAGCAATGGAAAAGGAAAAGACGGCAGAGGTGGTTCCGCCATCCGGGAAGCTTCTGGTGAAGGAGATACGTATCCTGTGGGACTTGCGTGTAAGCAACGGGCTTCATTTGCGTCAGGGGAATTTAAGTTACGGGGGATTGAAACGTCTCGTGAAGAAGTTGAAGTGGCTATGTTAAGTGTCTGCGGTTCGGAGAAGTTCTATTACCTACGCAAATTCATGATTGGCGTTGTAAGTACGCCAGAGTGCTTTCGATTTTATCCGCCAACAGGTGAATTGCAATCATCAGGCGGGCGAGGCCTCATTATGATGTTCAAAGACCGCCATACGGTGCCCCTCTACAGTTGTGACAAGCGTTCATGCCTCCTTTATGAACAGCGTTTCGAAAAGGATTATACGTTTATGAAAAAGTTTCTTGCGAGGATGCCCGCGAGGTATTCTCCATAAGTTGGGACGACGTGGTCGTGCTGCTCGGCTTTCCTGTCGTTAAGATATTAAGAATTAAATAAATATATCAGATGTTTTTTTGTGCCTTTATAGGGATAAAAGGAATATCAGTATAGCTATATCTTCCTCTACACTCTCGTTTACAAGGAGACGGTGCGCCTGCTATAGGAATGGATGTGGCAGTCTCGACAGACCATAACGAACAGGTTTGAAAAGGGGGCCCGGTTCTTCAAGGAAGTCATAGAATATCTGAAGAACAACTGTTTGGAGAAGGATTCCGTCGTGAACTACGACGAAACGTGGCGCTGCGCGAAGATGGCGAGCAAGTTTTGGAAACGCCATGTGTGGTGTCTGGTGAACCTTCAGGCGAGAGTAGCCATATATTGCTACGAGGACGGTGCACGCGGATGCAAGGTACTGAAGGGAATACTTGAAGGCAGGGTACTCCGCGCCCTCCAGACGGACGGCTACAACGTGTACCTGTACCTTGACGACGGGATGCTAGACATCGACCATGTCTGCTGCATGGCTCACGCGGGGGGCAAGTTCAAGTACGCTGTTGAGATAGAGCATTAGGTGAACGCTCGTAAGTTCCTCGAATACATCGGATGGTTCTACGCACTGGAGAAGAGGTACATTAGGCTGAAACTCTTTCCGGAAGGCATAAGACGGCAGAGGAACTCCGCAGAGACAACGGAGATAATAATAGGAATGAGAAGCCTGCTCGACCTGATGAAATCGGGAAACGCACCAATGCACGGAAGCCTGATGGAGAAGGCGGTCAGTTACCTCGACCATTTCTGGAAGAAGGTGTTCCTGACAGGAATGACGGGAACTATACGATAGACAGCAGCCTTGCAGAACGGTGCATCCGACCGCTAGCAAACGAAAGGAAGAACTCGCTTTTCTTTGGGCACAGCCACAAGATGGCGCGTGCCTGCGCGGCCTAGCGCTCCATCGTGTCCACTTGCAAGCTGTAGGGGTATTCAATCCTGGAATACCTCAAGAAGTTCTTTGCAGAGATAGCAGCAGGCAACCGCGACTATGGAAAACTTATGCCATCGACAATCAGCATAAGTTCAAACAAATTATAAATACTAGCCGAATTTCAATCTTATTTCGGACATACCGCCTGAAAACAGGGGGACGTCAGAATTGGACGCTTACTGATCTTACAGCAGAAATATGTATCAAAGAAGCAGTATAAAGGCTGCTAAAAAATTAATAAAAAGCAATGCAGATATTAGCCCAATTAGCATTAATTGTTTTATGTCTTTTAATGTTTAGAGTTGAAAGAAAGTATAAGTTGGCAATTCTATTATTGTCAGCCATTTGTTTTAATAGCGTCAGAATTTATGCCATACCATTTGGATTGAGTATATACGTTTTGTGTTTCAGTTTTATTCTGTCGGAATTTTCACGCCTAAAAAAAGACATAAAGGAAGTCAAGAATACAATATTAAGACCTCTAATGTATTCTGTAATATTAGCAACTGTTATATTGGCCATACATAGCCCCCATTATGATAATTTGACGCAATACATTCGTTTAGCTATAAACGAATGTATTGCTAAATATTTTGTTCTTTGTTATGCTTTTCTATCTATACGTAAAGAGGATGATCTCCGTCCTGTTTTCAGAATATCATACTATGGGTTATTGGTATTAACTTTATTTGCACTATTTAACCATGTTACAAAATCTGCATTTTTTATTAATGAAATGTATCGCGGTATGGCATTAACTGATGTTATGCAAGACGCAGGTAATAATTACACTTATTCAGAACGATTTAGAGTTCAAGCCATGTTTTTTAATCCATTTGATTACGGATATATCTGCATTCTTTTATTACTATTCACTTGGTATGGTTATATAAAATCTTTCATTTCTAAAAAACGTTTTTATATGATTATAGGGTGTTGCCTTTATGGCATTATTGCTTGTGGATGCAGAACAAATATGTTATGTTGCTTAATTGGTGTATTTGTTTATGTGCTATTTGCTTTTGACCTTAAAAAAAGAACGAAATACTTTGCTGTATGTTCACTGTTGGGCATCATATTATTTAGCTCAATTCCTTTTCTACAAGAAAAAGCCAATGAAATACTTTCCATATTTGATACAAATTCATCAATGAGTGGTAGCAGTATTGGAATGCGTGTATTACAATATACCGCAGTTATGAATCATGTTAGAGACCATTTTCTTTTAGGAAGGGGCTTGGATTATTTTCTTATTGATATGGGATGGCGTGAAGGAAAACAATACTTAGTCGATCAAGATTTATTTGGTTTAGAAGGTGTTTTAATGAATTATTTGCTTGAACGGGGATTTTTAGGTGTATGTTTTTATTTGTTTTTCTATGTCTATGTTTTATATTTTTTCTATAAACATAAGTCTGTAGATAAGAATATTTCTGCTTTAGGTATTTCAATTTTAGTTACATACTTAGCATTTGCTAATATGACAGGAGAATTGAATAGCGTATTCCCGACTTTGTTAATTACAGGAATATGCTTAAAAGTATTGTATATGAATATTATTTGTAAAAAGATACGGAATAAACATGAAATTCAGCATCGCAATCCCGGCATTTAAAGCTAAGTATTTGAAAGAATGCATAGATAGCATCCTCGCTCAAACCTATAAGGATTTTGAGTTGATAATAGTGGACGATGCTTCGCCAGAAGATATTGATTCGGTTGTCAAGCCTTATTTATCCCAAGCAAAGATTCAGTATTACAAAAATGAGAAGAACTTTGGGAGCGTCAATGTGGTTGCCAATTGGAACAAATGCCTGTCTTTTGCATCAGGTGAGTATTTTTTGTTAATGGGGGATGATGATAAATTATGTAGTAATTGTTTAGAAGAGTATGTGAAACTGATAGATGCATTTCCCCAATGCAAGGTTTACCATACAAGAAGCTGGCAAATCAATCCACAATCGGAAATAATCGGCATCACTGAGCCTCGTCCAATCTGGGAATCTGTTTATGACAACATATATGAACGGATAAAATTACACCGGGCGCAATATATTTCAGACTATCTGTATGAAACACAGAACTTGAAATCGAATGGCGGTTTTTATAAACTTCCTATGGCATGGGGGAGTGACGACATAAGTGCTTATAGAGCCGCTGCTGTTGCAGGTGTAGCTCATTCTGAAAAGCCTCTGTTTTGTTATCGTTTGCATCCTGCCTCATTAACATCATCAGGAAACATCAAGATAAAAATGGATGCCATACAAGGAGAAATTGATTGGCTGAGACATTTTATGGGAGAAGCTACACCGATAGAGGAAACGGACAAAATCGTAGTTCAGAAAATCAAGGCTTTCTTGCCTAAATATGAATTGAATAAGTATGCGGAACATATTAGCCAAGCTATGAATGTCCAACCTATAGCTAATTTGTGTAAGTATTGGAGAATGCGTAAGACGTACCATCTGTCTGCATCTTGTTATTTATTTGCTGTCAATAAATGGGTTATCAACAAACAGAAGAGAAATGAGAAAATGTATATACATAACAGATGACGGTTGGTGGGATACGGATATTACAATACTCCCACAGATTGTTAATGATTACGAGGTAACAGTTGTTGTTGCTGAAAACATCAATCAATTAAAATATGACGAAAAAAACATTTCAGGTGTACAAGATATTATCAGATTTGAGACAAAATATTCCAATAGGAATTTTAGAAAAATAGTAAAATCCATCTCGTTCTTTTCAAGAATTTACAGGAAGTATATCAAGTCCAAAAAACCACCTCTAATTTTTTTTATAAAAGAAAACAACATAGCTTTTCTACTTTTATCTTTGTTCTTATTACCTAAACAACATACCATTATTGGCATACATGATTTTTTAATTCATAAAGGAAAGTATTCAGCATTTTATGATTTTATATTCAAACTGCTTTACAAGAGGTTCGAGAAATTTTTATTTTTCTCTGAAAACCAATACCGCAGTTTTAACAAAGGTTATCCAACAAAAAGAGGATTTTATATTAACATGCCTCTCAAAAGTTTTGGGGCTATAACAAAGACAACACATAAAGTTGGATGCAGGAAGTTTCTATTCTTTGGCTTTATTCAAGATTATAAACGTTTGGACTTATTTATTCATGCAGCAAAACAAATAGGTAACGCCCAGTTTGTTATAGCTGGCGCATGTAATGAATGGGAAAAATATGAAAAAATAATTGGGCAAATGGATAACTTGCAATGTAATATTCATTTTTTGAAAAATGATGAAATTATTTTGTATTTTCAGGAAGCCGATTATTTAGTATTACCTTATGATGAATCAACACAAAGCGGTCCATTGTTGATTGCGTATAATTATAATATTCCAGTTATCGCATCGGACATCGAATTATTCAAGACTATGGTTTGTGACAAGCAAAACGGGTTCTTATTTGAAAAAGGAAACTTAAGCTCCTTAATAAAAATTTTGGATGATGCTAATAATCTGCCAGAATCACAATATCAGTTATTAGTTAAAAATATGTCTAAAAGGAAAGAACAATATCAATCAACAACAAATTTCAAATTAGCATTAGATACTTTTTTAGGTAAAAGATAAATAGATGAAAATTGCCATTGACTTGACCCCACTGCACGGACGCAAGTGGACGGGGGTAGAGCTATACGCCATTGATTTATATCATGCCTTATTGGAACTCAATTATGAGGTAATTCCAATCTTCCATGTGAAAAATGATCTGGATGATAATCCGAACTCATTTATAATCAAACCGACGAAACGCTTATTGCTTGAAAATTTCGCCTTGTCGAAAGCCATCCGGACTATAAAAGCAGACGTTGCTTTATTCCCGATATTCCCTCCTCCTGTTGATGTCTATTTCTGTTGTAAAACCAAGATAATGCCCACAATCCATGACTTGGCTTTCCTCAAATACAGGAGTACCATAAATTTTGCGGCCAAGTATTATCTGACACCAAAAACCTTGTGGGCATTCAAACAAGCCGATGAACTTATTACCATATCGGAAACAGTGAAAAAACAATTGCAACATTATACACAGTTGACAATTAAAAATTGGGGCGAGAATATTTCAAGTGATTTCAGAAAAGAGAACTTGAGCATCAATGCTAATTGCTTAAATGATTTTGGATTGCAACCGGATAAATACTATATCTCTGTTTCAACAATTGAACCGAGAAAGAACCTGACTTATTTACTGGATATCATTCGGGACGAGTTGATGCAGGGTGATAAAAAGTTGGTCTTAGTCGGGCGACGCGGTTGGGAAAAAAGCATACGGCTCCAACAACAGTTTAATGAACTGAAACAACACATAATATTCACGGAATATGTTTCAATGGAAACGCTCCAATCCCTGTATCATTACGCATACGCATTTGTCTTGATGTCATTGGATGAAGGATTCGGACGCACTCCTTTGGAAGCCATCGCTTGCGGTTGCAAACGGATAGTGGTAAGCGACATTGGCATCTTCCATGAAGTATTAGGGAGCGATGTAAACTATTTGCCCTTAAATGACATTGAATGCTGCAAAGATGCGTTTAACAAAAATAAGTGGGCAGAAACACCGTCTACATTTAAAGTTCCGTTTGACGTACTTAAAGATAGGATTGATTTATAGCAAGGTACAGATTAACCCAATAGACAAATCTTTTAAAATTGATAGCTATGAACAGAGATTTATGTGCAAGAAGATTAAGTAAAGTGATTGGAAAGGAAAATGTTTGCCGTTTGCAATCTAAACTGAAATACTTTTTGTCTTTCAGAAATGAATATAAAACGTTAACGAATGTAAATGGGGGGGGGTAAAAAGATAGTAATCTTTTTTATAGACGGTAAAACCATACATGGAGGTCTGAGTGACAGGTTAAGAGGGTTGTTCTCTACCTATTATTATTGCCTTAAAGAAGGCATTGATTTCAAAGTCTTTTGGACTTATCCTTTCAACTTGCAAGATTACCTGGAACCCAATAAAGTGAATTGGTTGATTGAGGGAAAAGCTATTTCTCATAACAAGAATGAAGTTGCTTTCCGCTTCTTTAATTCCTATTCGTTGATGAACAATAATGAAACGAGTTTCCTCAAGATAATGAATACAAAGAAACACGAAATTCATGTATATTCAAATATCACTTTACACGAGGAAATGTATCACATTTTTTTCAATGACTTGTTTAAGCCATCGAAAATGTTATCTGATGCGCTCCAATATAATACTGATAAAATCGGTGGGAAATATATATCTGTCTCCTTCCGATTCATCGGTATATTAGGGGATTTTAAGGACACGTATTTTAAAAAAGAATTAGGAGCTGAGGAGAAAGAAAAGTATATAAGTAAATGCTTGGATGTTATTTGTCGCCTGAAGACAAAACATCCGAATGTTCCTAAAATATTGGTCACTTCAGATTCTCGTGTATTTCTTGAAAAAGCTTCATCCTTAGCTTATGTATATATAATACCGGGCACAGTGGTTCACATGGATGGCGTGAATAAGAATATGGAGCAAAATGATTTAAAAGTATTTCTTGATATGCTGATGATATCAAAAGCGGAATGTTGTTATTCCTATAGTTACGGGAAGATGTTTAAGGGGACGAAATTCGCCAAGACATCGGCTTTAATAGGAAATCGAAGATTCATCGGAATCACAGAATGATAATTGTCTTGGAATGACTTTTGGCACCTATAAGAACGCTATTTTTGAATGCAGTCATTAAATGATTTTTAATAACAACAATTATGATTATTCGAAGTAAAGCACCGCTCCGCTTAGGATTGGCAGGTGGAGGAAGTGATGTGTCGCCGTATAGCGACATTTATGGGGGACTGGTTTTAAATGCGACCATAAACCTCTATACATATACCACCATTGAGGAAACCCATGACGGTTTGGTGTCTATAAACAGTTATGACGCAGAATGCCATCAGTCCTGCCCTTTGCCAGACAAAATGGAAATAGACGGCAAAGCTTCTCTAATAAAAGGAGTCTATAATCGCATTGTACGTGATTATCACCCAAAATGGACAGGTTTTAAAATTACGACATATAACGATGCCCCAGCCGGTTCTGGGCTTGGCACATCCTCTACAATGGTGGTGTGCATCATCAAAGCATTCGTGGAATGGCTTAGCCTGCCGTTGGGTGATTATGAGATAGCCCGTATGGCATACGAGGTAGAGCGCAAAGACTTGGAACTTTCCGGAGGCAAGCAAGACCAGTATGCAGCGGCTTTTGGCGGCTTTAATTATATGGAGTTTTTAGAAAATGACATGGTAATAGTCAATCCATTGAAAGTAAAACGTTGGATAACGGACGAGTTGGAGGCTTCTTTGCTACTGTATTTCACAGGAAGGTCACGTTCATCTGCCGCCATCATAGACCAACAGAAAGCAAACACTGCTAATAAGGAAAGTAGATCAATAGAAGCCATGCATCATATCAAGCAAAGTGCCAAAGATATGAAACTTGCGTTGCTGAAAGGGGATATGCGTGAGTTTGCACGTATCCTTGGACAGGCATGGGAAGACAAAAAGAAAATGGCGGATGCCATCACCAACCCTGTCATTGAACATGCTTTTGAAGTGGCAACCCAAGCCGGAGCCGTTGCGGGCAAGGTAAGCGGTGCTGGTGGAGGAGGCTTCTGTATGTTTATGGTTGAACCTACGAAGAAGAAAGCCGTCATAAATGCCTTGAAACAGCTTGATGGTTTTGTCATGCCCTTTCAGTTTACCGATGGAGGTGCGCATGGTTGGAAGATTTATGAAACAGACGATATATCAACAATGAAATTCTGACATGCTATGGAACATACAATATTAAATGACTTAGTGTCAAGGTTCCCTCAATTGGCGGTCTGCAAGGAAGACGTTGCAAAAGCCTTTGCTATATTGTCCGGATCTTATCAGAATCATGGTAAGTTGTTGGTATGTGGTAATGGTGGTAGTGCAGCAGATGCAGAGCATATTGTTGGTGAATTGATGAAAGGCTTTAAAAGTCCACGGCATTTGGACGTAGCGAGCCAAAGTAAATTGAAGAATGTAGACAAAGGACTTGGAGACCTGTTGGCTAAGAATCTGCAAGGCGCACTTCCTACAATAGCTCTTGATGGTCATCCGGCACTGTCTACAGCATACATGAACGATTGTAATCCGTTGATGTGCTTTGCCCAACAAGTAAACGGCTATGGATGTGAAGGTGATGTACTGCTTGGCATATCTACATCTGGTAACAGCCAGAACATACTTTATGCTGCCGTAACGGCTAAGGCAAAGGGTATGAAAGTGATAGGCCTAACAGGTGCAAAAGGAAGCAAATTGTCTGATATGGCGGATGTCTGCATATGTGTACCCGAAACGGAGACCTACAAAATACAGGAGCTACATTTACCAGTGTATCATTGCCTCTGCCTGATGCTCGAAGAAGAATTTTTCGGAACAGATAAATAGAATAGGGTTATGGGAAAAGAAGTGATTATATTGGCAGGTGGATTGGGTACAAGGTTGCGCTCAGTTGTAAGTGATGTGCCCAAGTGTATGGCTCCGGTTGCAGGGAAACCTTTTTTGTGGTATCTGCTGAAATACTTGTCTAATTTCGATGTTGAGCGCGTGGTACTTTCTGTCGGTTATTTACGAGATACCATTATTGATTGGGTTAACGAATATGGAGGTGAGTTCCCCTTTGGCTTTGATTATGCGATAGAAACAACTCCGTTGGGAACGGGAGGCGGCATTAAACTTGCACTTGATAAGTGCTTAAATAATGATGTAATCGTATTGAATGGAGATACATTCTTTAATGTAGAATTGAATGAGATATGTGGGCAGCATCGTTTGCATCCGACTTCCATAGCCCTTGCGCTAAAACCTATGGAGCATTTTGACCGCTATGGAAATGTCCGTGTAAACGGCAATCTGATTGTCGATTTTGAAGAAAAGAAGTATTGCGACAAGGGAGTAATTAATGGCGGCATATATGTTATAAGTAAATCAGGCGATTTTTTTAACGGGTTACCTGACAAGTTTTCATTTGAGACCGATGTCCTGCAATTGCAATGTGCAAAAAGTAATCTGTATGGCTTTGTGCAGGATGGATATTTCATCGACATTGGCATTCCTGAAGATTATGAACGTGCGAACAAAGATTTTCCTGAAATCCCAATTTTTAAGGAATGAAGTTATGTGATATAGATGTCAGCGGTTATGATACACTGCTGCTTGACAGGGACGGTGTAATAAACCGTCTTCGCCCGAATGATTATGTCAAGTGTTGGGGGGAATTTGAGTTCTTGCCGGATGTGTTTGGCATGATTGCGACATGGAGCAAGAAAGTAAAGCATATCTTTATTGTCACCAATCAACGTGGCGTAGGCAAAGGATTGATGACAGAAAGTGATTTGCTGGACATACATAAACGTATGTGCCACGAAATAGAAAAATGTGGCGGACATATTGATAGAATCTATTATTGTACCTCACTTACCGAAACTGATAAACGAAGGAAGCCTGGAATAGGTATGTTTGAAGATATATTGAGAGACTATCCGGATGTGGAACCTTCTGGTTGTTTGATGATAGGGGACAGTGACAGCGATATGAAGTTTGCGGAGAATTGTGGAATTAAAGGAATAAAAGTATGAATGGAATTGCGCAAATAAATGGACATAAGAAATTAATTTTTTACGATGAATTCAATAAAAATACTGAATGTGCGGATTAACAATCTGACAGCGAAGGAGTTGTTGGAACAGCGTTATCCGGATTGGCGATTGACTATTGTGGACGATGGACCGGACAGGGTGAATTAGAGGACCCAGTCGTCTGATGAGCGTCAGCGTATGGCAGAAAATGCCATTGTAACGAGCCGTAAATATGCTCTGGAAACTATATATCAATCTTGGGAGCAACTTTTTGATTCTTGTTAGAAATAGTTCTAAGTTAAAGTGAGGTTGGAAGTCATGTTGTTTTTCTCCGAGAATTTTGAATCGTGATGATTATTATGTACATGTGCATTATTGGTTTAAATATAGTTTTATGAGTACAATAACAATTGATACTTTATAAAGAAGTATTTCATGCTTTAACTATGTGTGGCAGTACTCCCGTTCGGCACTATTTGTTGACACGTTTCAACCTTCCGTTGTGGAACAAGGATAAGCGTGGATTGGCGACTCGGGATGAAGTGTGGTTGGAAGATAGGTTCTGCCTTTTTGAACAATATACTTTGCCCAGTGTTTTGCAGCAAAGTTGCAAGGATTTTACGTGGGTTGTACTTTTCGATGGGGATACTCCGCCGGTTTATCGTGAGCGTGTAAAAAGATGGGCGGAAAGATGTGAAAATTTTAAGTATGTACCCGTGAAATCCGAATATGCCCGGTTCTATCCGCAAGTTTTCGCGCGTTGGATAGAGAATGATTTACAAGGGTGTGTGCAGCCGACAAAAGTAATTACTTCGTGGTTGGATAACGATGACGTATTGGGTTGCAACTATATGGCTGCGGTACGAAATGATGCACAAAGGCTCTGCGGCGGAACTTTTTTCTTTTATAAAAGAGGTTTACAGTATTTCCTAAAACAAAACTATGCGCTGTGGATAAGCTTCCCAAACAATCATTTCGTTTCAAGGGTAGAAGACTTTACGGTTGGATCTCATTTGAAAACGGTGTATGAGTTTGGTACTCATTATTATCTCTCTCGGATGGAGAATGTACGTTCCGTTATGTTGGATACTAAGGATGACGAGCCGTTATGGGGCGAAGTCGTACATGAGCGAAATGTGGATAATGATGTTAAAATGAGTCTTGATTTCCGTTTCGTTCGGGATTCGGAGTTGTTATCCTGTTTTGCGTTGAATCGAACCTTGAATGTGGGACGTTTGTATTGTTGGAGCCGATTTTTACCGCATGCTATAAAGGTGTTTTTAAAGCATGTGCAATGGAAACTTACAGGACATAAGATGGGACTGTAGGTATAGATTATAATCGATAACATTAATTTTTTTATTTCATGTCTGTTCGTATTTTGAATGCGAACCTCTTGTCCATTACCCGGATTGAACTGCTGCAAAGCTTAAAACGCGGGGTATTGGTCACTCCGAATCTTGATCATTTGGTCAAACTCCAACATGACCGTGAGTTTTATGACCTTTATCAAAAGGCGGAGTGGGTGGTTTGCGACAGTAAAATCTTGTATTTGTGCTCTCGTTTGCTGAAGAAAGGAATACCGGAAGCCATTCCGGGTAGCAGTTTCTTTACGGCTTTCTATCAATATCATAAGGATAATCCGGATTGCCGGATATTTCTTTTGGGTGCGATGGAAGGTGTGGCACAAAAGGCCATGGAACGTATCAATGCCTCGGTGGGACGCGAAATCGTGGTGGGGGCGATGTCTCCTTCGTATGGTTTTGAAAATAAACCGGAGGAAAATGAATTGATTTACCGTACCATTAATGCTTCCGGTGCCAATGTGGTACTGGTCGGTGTGGGGGCACCCAAACAGGAAAAATGGATTTTCCGTCATAAAAGCCGCATGCCGGGAGTTGATATATGGATGGCTTTGGGTGCTACGATCGACTTTGAGGCCGGCAATGTGAAGCGGGCACCGAAATGGATGCAGAAGTTGGCGATGGAATGGTTTTACAGATTCCTGATGGAGCCCAAACGAATGTTCAGAAGATACTTTGTGGATGATGTGAAATTCTTTTGGTATTTCGGTCGGCAACTGCTTGGGATTTATCGTAACCCGTTTAAAAGTTGAAATATCATAATAGCTATTGCATATAGCAGGATATGGAGCAAGTAGATGTTGGTTATACGGAATTGCGCAGCTATCAGCGGGAGATGAAGCACCGCCTGTATGAAAAATGGTGGGGCGGGAGCAGGAGCGTGATGGTGCAGATGCCTACGGGGACGGGAAAGACGTTCCTGATGGCCGCCGTGGTTCGCGAGAATGCAGCGGGCGGGGTGTTGGTCGTGACGCACCGGATAGAATTGGTAGAGCAGGTTTCGGAAACCTTGTCTCGTTTCGGAGTACGCCACGGGGTGATTGCCGGTGGCCGGAAGGCGTTGTTGGCGGAGAACGTCCGGGTGGCGAGCATACAGACGTTGAGCCGATGTATAGATAGTCTTTCTTTTTGCCCTTCTGTTGTGGTTGTGGACGAGGCTCATCATGCCTTGGCGAAGACTTACCGCATATTGTGGGAAAAGTGGCCGGAGGCTCTTTTCTTGGGACTGACGGCTACGCCTTGCCGATTGAGCGGCGAACCTTTCACGGACTTGTTCGAGGTGTTGCTCCAAGCGTGGAGTATGGAACGCTTTATCGACGAGGGGTGGCTGGCTGATTTTGAATATATAAGTGCCGACCCGAACAGTAAGGCGGTACGCCGGGTGGGGCTGTTGTCCAAGCGCGGTGCGGATGGAGATTATCAGTTGAAAGAGATGGCCACGGTGATGGATTGCCCTGAAAGCATCCGGCATTTGTATGATACTTACCAAACGTTTGCTTCGGGGAAAAAAGGCATAGTATATGCCATTAATCGGGAGCATGCGCGTCATATCGTGGAGTATTATCGGAAGGGCGGGGTAAGCTGTTGCATGATTGACGCGAAGACACCGCCGGAGGAACGCCGAAGTTTGGTGGAAGACTATCGGAACGGTCGTATCACCTTGATGGTCAATGTCGACATATTCTCAGAAGGTTGGGACGTGCCGGAGGTGGAGGTCATTCAACTTGCCCGTCCCACGCTTTCATTAGCCAAATATTTACAGCAGGTGGGGCGGGGGATGCGCGTATCCTGCAAGAAAAGTCACGTGATGATTTTGGATCAAGTGGGACTATATCTGGCATTTGGCATGCCGATACAAAGATGGGACTG
>CABSGW010000010.1 GCA_902477365.1 uncultured Prevotellaceae bacterium | reverse complement strand
GGGGTTTGTCTTGGATAGTTTGTTTAAAAGAGCTAATTTTGCGCCCAAAATACCAAATTAAAATTAGAATGAGAAGAAAAACTAGTCTTGTAGCACTGTTGTTGATGGTTTCATCTTCAACTTTTGCGGGAGGATTCCTGACGAATACCAACCAGAACATATTGTTCTTGCGTAATCCGGCCCGCGATGCGGCAATAGCCATCGACGGTGTGTATAGCAATCCGGCCGGTGTGTCTTTTATGAAGCCGGGATGGCATCTTTCGCTCAATATCCAGAGTGCTTATCAAACGCGTACATCTACAGGAACGTATGCCATATCGAATTTTCATCCGGCTGTTGATGGCCTGAAACCGTTTTCTATGGGAATAGGCAACCGCCAGGATGGTGTGAAAGAGTTTGAAGGCAAGGCTAAGGCACCTGTTGTTCCGTCTATGCAACTGGCTTATGTAGGTGACAAATGGACATTCTCGGCCAGCATGGCTGTGACCGGTGGCGGTGGAAAGTGCAAGTTTGATGACGGATTGGGTACTTTTGAGAGTCAGGTTGCTATGATACCGGTACTTTCTTCATTATTATTGCCTGGTGTGACCGGGTATACCATGAATAGCCTGGTGGAAGGCCGTCAGTACTATTATGGTTTGCAGTTGGGTGCGGGCTATCGTTTTAACGATCATTTCTCAGCCTTTGTCGGTGGACGTCTGATTTATGCCGATTGCAATTATTACGGGTATATTAAGAATATTCAGATGGAAGTGGGCGGGCATGTTGTTCCCGCCGGTGCGGCATTCCAACAGGCTGGTTATCCTAATTTTGCCGGTTTGGTAGCCGATCGTGGTTTGGACTGTGACCAGAGCGGATGGGGCTTTACACCGATATTGGGTGTGGATTATAAGATAGGAAAATGGAATTTTGCTGCGAAATACGAGTTTAAAACACGTGTACGTTTGGAGAATAAAGCCAACAATACCAGTGGTGTTGACGAGTATGACGATGGACGTGTGTTGGCAGCAGACATTCCTGCTATCCTGACATTGGGTGCGCAGTATGAGATATTGCCTACGTTGCGTGCATCGGTTGGTTACCATTACTTCTTCGACAAGCAGGCAACCCAATACAATCATCGCGAAAGAGAGTTGGCCGGTGGAGGCAATGAGGTGCTTGTTGGTTTGGAGTATGACATCAACAAACGGATTACTGCCAGTATTGGTGCACAGAATACAGCTTATGGCTTGGGCGATGACAGCGAGTTTATTTCGGATATGAGTTTCGTTACCAGTTCTACGTCTGTAGGTTTGGGTGTAGGTGTACGCCTTAACCCCAAAATGAATTTGAATGTAGCTTACTTCAAAACGTTCTATCGCAGTTATACCAAGAATATGAAGGACTATAACAACCTGAAAGAAAACTTGATGACACAAATGGGACAGTTGGCCGGAGGAAACCTGAATCCTCAGGAGCTTCAAGCCTTACAGGAAATTGGTGGTAGAATGCAGAACGCTGAGTTTAAGGGCCGTGATGTGTTTGACCGTACAAACGATGTATTTGGTATAGGACTGGATATCTCCTTTTAATACAGAACCGAATTAAAACTATGAATACACTTCGCCCCGCAAATTCATCATGAGTTTGCGGGGCGAATATTTTTCACCTCTTCATCGGTTTGATATAACCGGTTGGGAAAACAGTGGTGACGGTTTTTTGCGACAGTGACAATAAGAGATTTATCGCAAAGGCAATGTACCTTTTGTGGGGGTATGAAGGGCTGTTTAGGAGTGATCCGGATTAACCGGCTGCATCATCAGATGACGTTTGATGTACAAACTCTCCATCAATCCAAAATGTGGCTTCCTTTCCAATAAAGTGGAGGAGTACATAATTAGGATCGGTACAACCGTCAGGGAAATGATGAATGAACCATTCCTGCCACATTGCTTTGCGAATGGTATCGTCCGTGATAATTTCAACAGTACCTCGTAATGCTACAGAATCACCATAATGGGCATAGCAAAGTCCGGCCTTCTCATTTTGTCTGAAGTCTGCTGTTTTTTCGGAATCTGTACCTGTTGCCATCCATATCTCATTATATCCTTTAACGCATATCTTCGACATCGGTACAGGGCGGGGAAAACCCTCTGCATTGATTGAAACGATCGTTACTTCTTGACATTGGGCAAGCAGGTCAGCAGCCTTTTCGCTCAATTCCCTTTTGTCTTTTTGTTTCCAGCGTTTTAGATGTGGAAAGAACTGGCGCATCTGCTTTTTAGCTTGCTCTGGTGTCAGGTTCCATCCACTTTCCTTATTTATCTGGTCAGTAAATTGAGCGCAAAATTCAATCATTTGGCTCATGGTGAAGTTTTGAGTAAACTTACCGTCTTTGTAGCAGTATGCACAAAAATCGTCATTGTAACTACCGTCATTGTTTGTTCCCTTACTTGAATCGGACAAAGGCATACCGCAACTTTGGCAAAAGGTTTGTTCCATAAAAAATAGTTTATAGCTGTTTTGAGGAAATGTTTGATTGTATATGGTGCCGCTTTATAATAAGAATCGGCTGTTTGTTTTTACTGTCATTCGTTTTCCGTGATTATTTCTTTAAGTATATAAAATACCACTCAAATTAGTGTTGGTTGGTAAAGCTACCGCTTTTATTTGGTTTATGCGTGATGAATAAGCAATAAATTGCTTTCCTAAATTTGAATGGCTTTGCTGTCTGATATCCATCCATGTCGGGATAAGAGTTTTTGAGTTTGGCTGTGATGCCCATCTCGTTGCAACAAGAAGTGCAGTTTGTGCTAACGGACAGGCGTATTTGTTAAAATAAAGACATAACGGAATTGCCAATTTGAGTGATGCGTGGTGAATGAGCTGAAACAGAATTTGTTACGCGTTGCTTTTCAGTGCAGCAGCAAAGCAGGAAGGAGGGATGAAGTTATAACCGTTTTATCTCGCTGGAAAACAATAAAAAGTACCATTCATAATGTCTTGTAAAGCGTTAATTTTGTATATTTGCTTCAAAAGGTATACATAGGTACTATGTTGGGTGCGTGACGGACAAAAGACTTTCGGAGAAATATACGTGAATATAAACTTATAGGCTCTAAATCAAAGTAATATGAAAACTATTTTTGTGTTTTTACCAACATACAAGTTACTGAATATTTTATCCTGCTTGTTTATTGCAGTGAGCATTCAGGCTCAAAATGCGGATGAACGAGTCAGTAAAATGATGAATGAAGCTCGCTGGTTTGATCTTAAAAAAGAGTTGAAAACTATTCCGTCAGATTCGGTAACACCATTATTAAGGCAAATGGCTACAGCCATGACGTATCATTATTTTAATCGTCCAGACGCTGCATGTATAGAACTTAAAATCCTGTTGGATAAATACCAACAGGATTTAGGAGGCAATACATTGAATATGGCAATCCTATTAGGTATAAATATGGCGCGTACGGAGAATTATACAGAGGCTGCCGGACTGATACAAAATTTGTGTGACCAACTTGTTGCTTTGGGCGTGGACAGCACAAAAATAGTTCCATACCGTGAGCAAGTACGACAGTATCGTGTCTTAGCTACTTGTAACTCTATTTGTAAACCACTTCACAAAGCCGGTGAATACCGTTTCCCGATGGTGATTGAGAATGAAAAGGAGCAACGCTCCATTGAAATGAACGGAAGTCTCAATGGAAAAGAAAGTCGTATGCTGTTCGATACAGGTGCCGGCATCAACATCATAACACCGGAGTTGGCAAAGAAATATGGTTTGCGTTTTTTGGATAAAGATATCACTGTCGGAGGCATTGGTGGTAAGGAACAGGGGTGTTATGCAATTGCTGATACCTTGTGTATCGGTGAACTGTCATGAATAAATGTTCCTTTTGCAGTGATTGATATCCAGACTGGGCATGCCAAAGCAGGTAAGGTAAGTAAAAAACTCCAGTTACCACCGGTTATCGGACTTCCAATCATGCTTCGTATGAAGGAAATTCAGTTAGATTTTGCTCATCGTGAAATCATTATTCCGGAAGAACCTACACAGAACCCACTAGCTGCAAGCAACTTACTCCGTACAGATACTGAAGGATTACAGTTAAAAGCAACAAGCGAAGCAGAATATCCGCTTTATTTCCATTTTGATACAGGTTCCTATTTTACCTATATGCAGCCAGCTTGGTATAAGCGTCACCAAAAAGAAGTAGATACAATAGGAGTCCCTGATTCACTCCGCATGGCAGGAATAGGAAGTGTGTCAATAACCCGCACTTACAGATTGCCACAAATGACGTTTCGTATAGGAAACGGTAACGTGGTTCTCAATTCCCTTCATGTGAATATAGGTATTGATTTGCATACCGGACAACTGAAAAGTCCCTCTTTCTCCAATGGAAAGGAAGACGGTGTCCTTGGTTTGAATGCACTTGAAAAGTTCTCTAAAGTGATTCTTAACTTTAAGGATATGTATATGGAAGCAATACCATAATTGCTATCTTTTTAACCATAAGCCTCTAGTGAAAGTAACACTTACTGGCGATTTGGGCCTTTGTATAACTCCAATAAAAGAAGAAAGATATACCGGAGTTTTGCCCCCTAAAAACAGTCGTCAGTCGTTACGACGTGATACTCGTGCCTGACTGATAGGTACTGATTTCTGTCATGTGGACAAATTCCAGTAGCAAAATGATGATGTGGATACCCAACTAGCCTTATAGCTTATGAATAGGACAAACGATTTTCTTTTTTCGTAAGTCATTTTTGTAAAATTAATATGATGGGGTTTGTTGTTCTCCATTTGGATCAATCGCCCGGCAACGAGGTTCCGTTTGCTGATTGACGGACTGCACGTTGTGGATTGATTCTGGCAGAAGTACAGAGAGGTGCAAAAGGCGATGGGAATCCACGTTAAAGAACGCTCGAAAGTCAATAAAAATAAGGGAATTAGGATGTAAGCAATTCATTAAATCAAATAGTTTGCTATCTTTGCCCTTGAATAAAATTTATTGGGTAACTTTAAAAATATAACCATGAAAACACAATTGAAAGAAAGCATGAAGAGCCGAATATTGTTTTTAAGCCTCAGCTTGTTTGCTATGATTTCGGCAAATGCTCAATCATTCTTTAACCTTGGGTTTGAATATGTGCAAAATGAAAAACAGTTTGTCAATTGGATATCAGCGTCTGCTAATGTGCGGATAGATTCTGTTAACAAAGTTGAAGGTAAATATGCAGTACAAGTTATCCGTACGGCAAAAGATTCAGTTTCTCCATGTGGACTGTTGTATCAACAGGCAAATTATTTGTATTCGTTGAAAGGAAAAAAGATTAGTTTTAAATCAAAAATAAATGCGGATTTTAAAAACGGAGAAGGAAAAGCTTACGCATTTATACAAGCCATATACTTTCAATCTCCTGAAAAAAATGTTATTATCTCCGGTAATAAAATAGAAGATAAAGCTGGGTGGAGCGAGTCTTTCGCATCTTATCAAATGGATAGCGATTATATCCCAAATATGCTTATTGTTGGAGTTTTGCTGGAGGGTCGTGGGGAAATTATTGTAGATGATGCAGAAATACAAATTGATGACGCACCGTTAAGAGACGTGTATTTGAGAAAAGAGGCATTGACTAAAAAGGAACAAAAATGGATTGACCAACATGCTATACCTGTTTTACCAGAAATACAAAATCCCAAAAAAATACTGCGGGATATCAGTAACGTCCGTATTGTAGGTCTTGGTGAGGGGACACACGGATCGGCAACTATTTTTGAAGCAAAAAATACCCTGGCAAAAATGTTGATTGAAGAGGGCGGCTATACGTTATTCGCTATAGAAGACGGTCCTTATTGGGGTGAAGTCCTTAATCAATATGTAATGGGTAATACTGAAAAATTACCAAGGTTGAATATGAATGTGATGTACACAAATGATGTTTTTATGAAATTTATTGAATGGCTACGGGAGTACAATAAAACAAAAACACATAAAGTACAAATTGTAGGTGTGGATGTTACACCGAATCGTAATGAGGGTATGTTTAGGGAGTTGGATACTAAGACACAGAAGAACTTCAGCTCGGTATTAGATAGCATTAATCGTATCCTTGTGAAAGCGACTGATTATTTGGCAAAAGAGCAGCGATATCAATATATGAAAATGCCTCTTGAGAAAGCGGAAAAAGCACTGATAGCAAACAGTGTCATCGAGATAAGAAAATGGATTGATAAGAATATAGCAGATAAACATGAGAGCGATCTACTCTTTCTATATACAAAGACGCTGATGCATTATCTTGACTTTAGTAAAACGATACGGGATATGGCTATGGCTGATAACATGCAATTGATTTTGAGCCAAAAAACGGATGAAAAAATGATTTATACAGCCCACAACTCTCATACCGCAAACAGTATTTACTCCGATAGTCAGCCTGGTCTCGATGAGTATATATTGAGTCTACCTTTTTTTGAAAATAACGAATTTCCGGGAGCGTCTCCTTATACAGGTTGGTATTTAAAAAAATATTTTGGCGATAGCTACTATGTCATAGGAACTTGTTTTTACGAGGGAACTAATTATCTTCCGGGAGAGGGAAAGGTATTTGAAACCGACAGAGCGAATCCGGGGTCATTCGAATATCTTTTGAACATGGCAAAAACTCCCGATTATTTTTTAGATATTCGCTCGATAAAGAAAAGTACTAATTCCGAAACAAAATGGCTACAAAGTAAAATGCTATTAAGAGTTATTGGTGCCTCTAATCTACCTTCGAGGGAATTTGAGATTCACGACATGTCAAAAGAATTTGATGCCATTGTATTTTTGAAAAAATCGGTAGCGCTTTAAACGTACTTTTTGAATAGAAGGTTATACGGAGTACCTGTGGATATTAATGAAATTGAAACGTGGAATGTTGACAGATGGAAATAAATCCCAGCCACCAACAGAGATTTCTGCTATTAGGTGATGGCGAAGTACATGCTTGAAAGCTATTTGCCCATACAGAAATTCAAAAGATAGTGTGGTTGTACACGAAGTTATAGCCCGTGCCTATTTGGTTATTCCTTGCTCACGGCTTTCCTGCCGTTTGAAGGGTCGGAAGCCTGTGGGAATAACCTTTACATAAACGGCTGAATGTTTGCAATATTTAGATTTTCCTAAATTGTAATGGCGTTATTCCGACATGTTTTCTAAAGAATCTTGCAAAAAAAGAGGAGTTTGGGAAATTAAGTTCTTCGGCTATCTGTGTAACACTTTTGTCTGTTGAACGCAATTGAAATTTGGCTTCACGCATTAAGAAGTCTGATAGCCAAAAATGGAATGTTCTGCCTGTTCGAGCCTTAACAGTACGCATCAAGTGTTTATTTGTCACACAAAGGCGGTCTGCATAGAAAGTAGCTGTATGTTCTTTCTTATAATGCGAATGTAATAAACGAAAGAAATTATCCGTCAATTCATCTTGTCGGGATATTTTTGTCGCTATATTCAGGTTGGTATAGATACGGCTTATTTCTACAATCAATGAAAAAAGCAAACCTTTTGTAACTTCCGTATAGCCTTGTCTCTCGTTTATAAGGTGGAAGTATCTTTTTATCAAAACAAATGTTTCTGTGTTGAATTTGCAATGAGGCATATTCATTGCCTTGTCCGATACATCTGTTTTGAGCAATAAAGGGAAATCTGCCAAATAATCAAACGCAAAGAAAAGGTAGTCATATAGAAAATCATCGGTTTGTGATATGCTACGCAACTGTACGTTTGGCAACAAAAAGAGAAACGAGTCTTTTTGAAGATGCGAATTATGCCCGTCTATCTCCACCCATGCTTCTCCTTGCAATGTGAGCACGAAATGGACATATCCAATAAGCGTACGCTTTCCTGTTTGCGTTGGGAATAATTCAGATAAAAGATTTGCTCCCGATATGATATGAAATTGTGTTTGCTGTTTCATAATTCAAAGATAATCACTATTTGAACAATATGCATACGAATTAGGACGAAACCTTTCATGGGAAAGTCGGTAACTTTGCCTCGTAATTTTTACAACAAGAGAATTATGGCAACAAGAAACTCAACACTTTATCTTTTAATAACGCTCGGTATTGCATCTGCTTTTGGTCCGTTTCTTACTGATTTTTATTTACCGACATTGCCTATATTAGACGAGTATTTCAATACTTCCGCTTCATTAGTACAATTGAGTTTGACATTTTGTATGATAGGATTGGCGGTAGGACAACTTTTCATCGGACCACTAAGTGACAAATACGGGCGTAAACGTCCGTTACTTTTGTCTTTAGGATTGTTTGGTGTAGCAACTATAGGTTGTAGATATTCATTGGTTTATTTTATTTCGATTAGTCCAAGGATTGGCAGGCGCAGGTGGAGTTGTCATTTCCAAATCTATCGCTACAGACCTTTATGAAGGTCGGGAACTGAGTATGTTCTTTTCCTTGTTAAGTGGAGTGCAAGGACTGGCTCCTATCTGTGCCCCTGCATTGGGTGGTTTTTTACTTGAAGTGACAGATTGGAAAGGAATTTTTTGGATACTGTTTGCTATAGGTTGGTTATTGATTTTCATACTGTCATTTTTTAAAGAATCGCTTCCGAAAAAATGTCGGCAAAAAGAAAATATATATTCAACTTTCCATAACTACATTCCTGTACTCCACAATAAACGGTTTATAAACTATGTGTTAGTGCAGGCATTTGCAATGGGAGTGATGTTTGCCTATATCGCTGCTTCGCCCTTTATTTTCCAAACACATTATGGTTTATCTCCTACAGCATATGGTCTTTGCTTTGGTGCGAATGCGGTAGCTATTATGTTGGGAAGTTTTTCTGTATCGTTTTTCCACAGTGCGAAACAGGCGATGAGAACAGGGACTGTTGGCTTTGGATTAGTAAGTTTGATAGTAGCAGTTACGCTTATAAGTAATGCTACTTTCATAATAGTTGAGAGTACATTATTTCTATTCCTCATTTTTTTAGGATTGATATTACCAAGTTCCACTGCATTAGCCCTTGATGAAGAACGAGATAATTCCGGTAATGCGTCTGCATTGCTCGGTTTTCTGACATTTTTATTCGGAGGTATAATTTCTCCACTTACAGGATTAGGAAATATGCTTTATACTACCAGTATTATCATTATAGTTTGTTGTTTGGGAGTATGGTGGTGTACTCGCAAAGCAATATCAGACATCGTTTGTTGATTCTTAAAATAAAAACGGGTCATTGAAAAATCGGGATAATGATTTTCGAATGACCCGTTTGTTTGGATGTTAGGCAGTGCTTATTGGTAGAGTTCAGCCAACTTTTCAGCCAGTTGCTTGCCACGCAAGTTGCGGGCAATGATCTTTCCGTCTTTGTCGAGCAACAGTGTTGCCGGAATGCTGTTTATGCCGTAGAGTTGTGCTCCTTCACATTTCCATCCTTTCAGATCTGAGAGGTGTATCCACGGTAATCCCATTTGATTGATGGCTCCTTTCCAGGCGCTTTCCTTGTTATCCAGCGATATACCTACAATTTGAAATCCCTTGGGAGCATAGGTTTCGTAAGCAGCTTTTACGTGCGGCATTTCTGCACGGCACGGACCGCACCAGCTTGCCCAAAAATCAAGCAATACATATCCTTTTCCTATATATTCGGACAATTTGTGCATCGTTCCGGTGGTGTCCGCCATCGAAAAATCCATGTAGGTGGCACCGATTGCTGTTTTCTGGATACGTGCAATGTTCTTTTTCATGGGATCCAACAATGGGCTGGCCATGTAGGCGTAGGTTTCTTTTCCCAATTCTATCACTTCTTCGTCAGAGAGTACATCCATACCGCTTGACAAGAAGTAGGCGGGAATCAGGTTTGATGTGTTCTCAAGGCAACATGCTTTAATGGCTTTGTTCCATTCGTTGGCGGCTGTTTGAAATTCCGAACTCAATTTGTTGTACACATCTTCCGGAATGTTCTTGTTTTCGTTACGGTAAGAGAGCGCTACCTGATTCAGACTGTCCATTTTCTGAGGGTAGGCACTGATACGTTTGTTCCATTGGGTGAATTTTTTGTTCAGTTCAGATCCCTTTGTAACACCGTTTTGCATGTCTATGGTCAAGGCTTCTCCGTCTACTAAGAAGGGGATGCCACCTGCCACTTTTGGATTGTTTGATGTGCTGATACGTGCCAGATAGGGTTCTGTAAATGTACCGTTGTATTTAAATTTTCCGTTTTTAGTGGCAATACTGTCTGTTGCTCCTGCCGTTCCCACCTTGTATAGATAAACATAGTTTTTGTCTTGCGGAGCCGTACCGTTAAGGGTGTACTTTTTTTGTGCAACGCCTAGCGTCATACATGCTGTAAGTAACAGCGTGATAATCATTCTGTTCATTTGTCTGTTGTATATTGCGTATTGATAAATACAAAGATACTACAATTCGGTAGAACGGCAAAATCTGAAATTTAAATATATTTTGGGTTGTTTGTGTACAACGTGCATGCTTTTGTTCGGGCTGTCATTTAAGTAACAACAAGTAGTTTCTGTTTCGGTAAAAATGCGTATCTTTGCGTCCAATTTGCGGATGTACAGTCCGCACCGAGTGCTTGGTAAACCTCGTAAAAAACAAGAATATGAAGCAAAAAATGGTAAGCGTACCCTTTATGACGCTGGGGGTATTGTTTTGTATGTGTTTGATAGCGTCGAATCTGTTCGCCACCAAACAGGTGACGGTAGGTGCGGTCGAAATGACGGGTGCACTGATTGTTTTTCCGGTTTCTTATATCATTAACGACTGTATAGTCGAGGTTTGGGGGTATCGTAAGATGCGTTTCCTTATTTGGTTGGGTTTTTTCATGAACGCATTGTTTGTGTTGTTCGGCTTTTTGGTTGACTGTTTGCCCGGAGCTGCCTACTGGAGCAATGATGCCGGGTTTCACCAGATTTTTGGCCTTGCACCACGTATTGTAGCCGGATCGTTTGTCGCGTTTTTGGCCGGTTCGTTTCTGAATGCGTATGTAATGAGTGTGATGAAAGTTGCTACTAAGGGTAAGGGATTTTCCGTGCGTGCAGTATTGTCTACTTTAGTGGGAGAGGCAGCTGACTCTTTATTCTTTTTCCCGATAGCACTGGGGGGGATTATTCCTTGGGAAATGATGCCGATGATGATGCTTACGCAAACCCTGTTAAAGTCGCTTTACGAGTTGTTGGTTCTGCCTGTTACCATCCGGGTAGTGCGTTACATCAAGCATCGTGAAGGCGTTGATGTGTATGATAAGGAAATATCGTATAATATATTGAAAATAGGAGAACTATGAATCTGAATAACGATAAGGCACTGGTAGTTTTCAGTGGCGGGCAGGATTCGACAACCTGTCTGTATTGGGCCAAAAAACGATTCAAAGAAGTGCATGCCCTGAGTTTTATTTACGGACAGAAGCACGTGAAAGAAGTGGAATTGGCACGTGAAATAGCTCGCGGGGCTGGTGTTTCTTGGAACGTGATGGATGTGTCGTTTGTAGGTACGTTGGGGCGTAATTCGTTAACGGATGCGGGAATGACAATGGATCAGGTAAAGCCTGAGGGAATGCCTCCCAACACATTTGTTCCGGGACGTAATTTATTTTTTCTAAGCATTGCGGCCGTCTATGCACGGGAGGTGGGAATACGTCATCTGGTGACGGGTGTTTCCGAAACCGATTACAGCGGTTATCCTGATTGTCGGGACGCTTTTATTAAGAGCTTGAATGTGACGTTAAACCTTGGGATGGAAGAACAGTTTGTGATACATACCCCCCTGATGTGGATTGACAAGTGCGAGACGTGGGCGTTGGCCGATGAATTAGGGATTCTGGAATTGGTTCGGACGAAGACATTGACCTGTTATAACGGAATACAGGGAGATGGGTGCGGACATTGTCCGGCTTGTACCCTGAGGCGTGAAGGGCTTGAGCAATATTTGAAATTAAAAAATGAAGCAACTAAAAAGAACGATTGATGGAAAGGAATGAAGAAGGATTGCAGGCATTGGGGTGCAAAACGGAATACAGGTCGGACTATGCTCCTGAAGTGCTGGAGACATTCGAAAACAAACATCCGGAAAACGACTATTGGGTGCGTTTTAATTGTCCTGAATTTACCAGTTTGTGTCCTATAACGGGGCAGCCTGATTTTGCGGAGATACGCATCAGCTATTTGCCTGATGTGAAGATGGTGGAGAGTAAAAGCCTGAAACTGTATTTGTTCAGTTTTCGCAATCATGGAGATTTTCACGAGGATTGTGTGAATAAAATCATGAAAGATTTAATTCGGTTGATGGATCCTAAATATATTGAGGTGACTGGTATTTTTACGCCACGTGGCGGCATCAGCATTTATCCTTATGCTAACTACGGTCGGCCGAGTACGCGTTATGAGGAGTTGGCAGCCTACCGTTTGCAGCGGCATGATTTAGGATGAGGAAGTGTACTTAGGATCGGGAATAAAATAAAAACCAACAAGGGTGGAATGAATGAGCCGAAAAATGTTCTACCCTTGTTGGTCGTATTTAGGATGTACGGAAGAGGGGGGTTAAGCCAGTTCCAGTCCGAAGCGTTCCTTCAACTTTGCCAGATTCGGGTTTCGCTCGGTCATTAGTTGCAGTTGTTCTTTTTTGCTATAAGCGCGAACTTGTTCGCCTGCTTGCGCCACGTGTACCTTCATTTGGATAAGTCGGTTGTTGAGCTTTTGCTGTAAATAGGCTTCAATCTTTGGTACGAGGGGTAGCAGGTAACTTTGTACCTGTTCATTGTCTACGGACACATCGAATGTACTGCCATTGGCCTGTAGTTTAGGCGTCATGATTTTCATCCGCCCGGCAATGGCACTATCTTCTTGTGGCAGTTGGTTGGCAAACTGATACCAATAGTAATGCAAATCTTTTTCAGCAAACTCGTTTTCACCTAAAACGGGTTTTTCGTTTTGGGCAGTAGTCTCCTCTTGTGTGGGAGATGAGGCCGTCTGTTTTCCCCGAATACGGATGGAAGGGATATTGAGTTTCTTGATGGGGGGAGGTGGAGAGGGAGGCGTGTTTGCCTGGCTGGTATCAGTCGTTGAAACCGTTACCTCTTTTTCCCGCGTAATAGGTGCTTGGTATGATTGGCGGGCGGCCGCATTGTTCTGAGGCTGTTCGGTGTGTGGTGCTGGTTGCGGTGTTGCAGCAACAGTGACCGATTGCGGTTGTGGCGCTGTTGTAACCGTTGCGGTTGCCGGTTGTGTGGTTTTAAATAATGGCTTGAGTTGTTTTGTCGGGGACTGTCCCGACTCAGGTTCTTCGCCACAGCTTTGTGCTATCTCGATAAGCGTTATTTCAACTAATAATCGCTTGTTACGGCTGGTACGGTAGTTCAGGTCGCACGTATTACATAGTTTTAATGCCTGATACAGGAATTTGATATTGCATGTTTGAGCCTGTTTACAGTATTGTTGGCGCACACCGTCGGCCACTTCCAGTAGTGGAAGGGTCGCTTCGTCTCTGCTGACAAGTAGGTTTCTGAAATGGGTGGCCAGTCCACTGATGAAATGTCCTCCCTCGAATCCTTTGTTCAGAATTTCGTTGAACGTGAGCAATATTTTTGAGACTTCACCTTTCAGGAAAGCATCTGTCAGGCTGAAATAGTATTCATAGTCGAGCACATTCAGGTTTTCGATGGTGCGGGCATAAGTAATGTTCCCGTTGGTAAAGCTGACAACCTGGTCGAAGATGGATAACGCATCGCGCATGCCTCCGTCGGCTTTTTGTGCAATGACGTTGAGCGCATTGTCCTCGTAGCTGATGTTTTCTTGGTCGGCTACATTTTTCAGGTGGGCCACAATGTCGTTTACGTCCATACGGTTGAAGTCGTATATCTGGCACCGACTTAAAATGGTTGGCAGTATCTTGTGTTTCTCGGTAGTTGCCAAAATAAAAATGGCATGGGCGGGCGGTTCTTCAAGCGTCTTCAGGAAAGCGTTGAAGGCCGATGGAGACAGCATGTGTACCTCGTCTATGATGAAAACCTTGTAACGGCCTATTTGTGGCGGGATGCGTACTTGCTCAATCAGCGAACGGATGTCCTCGACCGAGTTGTTCGAAGCAGCGTCCAGTTCGTGTATATTATAACTGCGCTGCTCGTTGAAAGCCATACAGCTTTCGCACGCATTGCAGGCTTCCCCTTGGTCGGTAGGATGCAGGCAGTTGATGGTTTTTGCAAAAATACGCGCACAGGTTGTTTTACCGACTCCCCGCGGCCCGCAAAACAGGTAGGCGTGAGCCAGTTTCCCGCTGGCAATGGCGTTCTTAAGTGTTGTGGTCAGTGCTTGTTGGCCTACAACGGTGTTGAAGGTGCTGGGACGGTATTTGCGTGCCGAAACAATATAATTACTCATAAAAAAGACGATCCTAATTGAAAGGGATATGTGAATTGCTCATTGATGCAAAGTTAGGAAAAAAACAGATGTAGGCAACGCTAATAAAAGAAATAATACGGTGTTTGTGATGGCTCATAACGTAAGAATACGTATCTTTGTCAGGTAAAATTTCAGGTATGGGTAAGGTACGCGGAACATTGAACTTCATTCAACGTCACAAATATGGAATTGTGGTGATTTTGTTTGTCTCCATACTGGGTTTCTTTGATGAGAATAGTTTTTGGAACCGGCATGAGAACAAGAAAGAGATTCGCATGTTGCAAGCTGAGATAAAGAAGTATAAGGCTATGTATAAGGCCGATACCGAAAAACTCACTGAATTGGAAAATAACCCGCAAGCCATTGTTAAGATAGCGCGTGAGCGTTATTTCATGAAAATGGCTGATGAAGATGTCTACGTAATAGAGGAGCATGAAAAAGCTGAGTGATATTCAAAATTTGATTTATGGCGTAGGGGCTTGCCTTATTTTGGTTGGTGTGGTTATGATGGCTACTCCGGTTGTGGATTGGGCACCGTATGTATATGGAGTGGGGGCGGTGTGTTTCTCTTCCATGCAGATGTTGGCCCGTTACGACGGAGCGAACTTTACTATTCGGCGCTTGCGTAAGCAGCAGTTGATGGGGGCGGTTTTGTTATTGCTTGCAATCATACCTCTTTTCATGCATGTATGGAATACAGGGTTTGCCCGGCACAATGAATGGGTGATCTGTCTAAGTATCGCAGCTTGGCTTGAATTGTATACGGCTTTCCGTATTGAGGCAGAATTAAAAAAAGAGGATCGGAAAAGGACTCCTTGAAACGTAAAAAAAACTTTTCTACTAGGTTCTCACTAAGGGCTAATTCCCAATTAATTATAAAAGGAACTATCACTATTTAAACTATTTCCGTTGTATTTCTTTTGATTGTATATTTGCTTTAGTAAAGAGGTAAATAACGTATTTCTGATGAAGCAAAAAATACTATATGCATTATTGTCTGTAGCAATGTTGACATCTTGTGCAGACCAATATAAGATAGCGGGCAACTCGTCTGTGCCTATGCTGGATGGGCGTATGTTGTATTTGAAGGTTGTTTCTAACAATAATATGTATAGTATTGATTCGTGTGAAGTGGTGCATGGCAAGTTCAACTTCATGGGAATGATGGATTCAATCGTGATGGCAGAACTATACATGGATGATGAAAGCGTAATGCCGTTGGTGTTGGAAAATGGGAACTTGACCATTCGTATCGGTTGCGCAGACCAGCGGGTCTTAGGAGGTTCTTTGAATGAGAAACTCTATCATTTTATCGAGAAGAAAACGCAATTGGATTATCAGTTGTCTGAACTCTCACACCGTGAGGTGAGGTTGATTATGAACGGGGAATACGATCATAAGAAACGGGAGAAGTTGCAGAAAGAAGCCTTGAAACTGACGCATCGGGCTGAAGAATTGGAAACAGAATTTATCCGTGAGAACTATAATAATGTGTTAGGACCTGGTGTGTTTATGCTGTTGTGCGGGCAATACCGGTATCCTATTATTACAGAGCAGATAAAAGACATTATGAGCAAAGCTACGGTAGAATTTAGAAATCATCCTTTCGTGAGAGAATATATGCGCACTGCTGAATTGAATATGAAACGGATGCGTATTTATTCTTTTCCACATGCCGTACCGGCGCCTATACTGAATTGCAATGCAAGTGGTGCAGGTTTTTAGCATAATCAAAGATCAATTACATACACATAATGAAATGAAAAGGCGTGCTTCATGTTATATATTTAGAACATGAAGCACGCCTGCGTATAATATGTTGTTATTGATCTGTATTAGGGATGTAGCCTTGATACTTTTGTGGGAGTGCTTCCATAATGATGCGATAAGATTCATCCATTGTTTGGCGGATGTCTGCGTCTCCTTTTCCACAGGGTGGAATGGGGCGGTGTATCAAAAGCCTCATGCGGTGACGTTTCACAAAATTGAAACCTTTTGTGCGCGGAAGAACGTCAAAGGAACCGTCAATGGTGATCGGAACAACGGGGAGTTGCAAGTCATCGGCTAATTGGAATGCTCCTTTTCGGAAGAGTCCCATATGTCCTGTAAATGTACGTGCTCCTTCGGGGAACACCACTAAAGAAGTTCCTCCCTGTAAGGTCTTACGGGCATTATCAATGGTTTCCTGTATCTTCTTAGGACCGGATTTGTCTACAAAGATATGGCCGGCTTTGGCACAAGCTATACCGATAAAAGGCATTTTTCGTAGTGCTTTCTTCATCATCCATTTAAAGTTTCTTCCTAGAAAACCGTAAATAAGGAATATATCCATAGGTCCTTGATGATTGGCTACAAAGACATACGAGGTATTTTCGTCAAGATATTCTTTTCCTTCCACGCGAATGGGGAGCAATAATATCCGACAAAAGAGCCACGACCAGCATTTCCCCGGATAGTATCCCCAAAAGTGTGCACTGCCTAACAGACTGCCGATAACCGTAACAATGGATGTAAGCAAGGTGATACCCGCTAAAAGGGGGAGGGCAATGAATAGTTGGTAAAAGCGATAGAAATATTTCATTGTTTGTTTTGTAAAGTAATTACATCTATTTCGGGCCATGCTCCGAATCGGAATGGCATTAAAACTTCTCCCATTCCCAGACTGACAATAAGTTCTTGATTGTTTTCTCTATAAGAACCTCCCCATTCGGGATAAAACCAGGATGCTGGCGAGAAATTCCCAATCTTGAATTGCATGCCATGTGTATGGCCGGCAAGCATGAGTTGGATGTTTGTTTCGGGTAGGACACGTCGTCTCCAGTGAGTAGGATCGTGACTAAGTAGCACTTTAAAACACTTTTCATCCAGGCCTTTTTGTGCTTTTGTCAAGTCTCCCCGTTGGGGAAAAGGTGGTTTTCCGTCATTTTCCACTCCCACGATGGAGATGCTGTCACTTCCTCGACGGAGTACGATGTGTTCATTGAGCAACGGCTTCCATCCCATGCGCTTTTGCATGTCTACCAATTGTTGTATGTCGGCTGTGCGCATGGCTTCTGTGGGCCATTTCATGTAGTTCATATAATCGTGGTTTCCTAAAATGGAGATAACGCCGTCCGGAGCGCGGAGTTGGGAAAGGATAGATATAAAAGGAGTCAATTCGTTGGATTGGAAATTGACCAAATCTCCGGTAAAGACAATGAGATCCGGACGAAGTTGGTTGATCTTGTCCACAAAGTGCCGGACAACTGCGGGATTGTTATGGTAGGTACCCAAGTGCAAATCGGAGAATTGGGCAATGCGGTATCCATTGAATCCTTTCGGCAATGCGGCTGATGTATGTGTGTAGTTCTTAACGACAAGCCGTTTGCTCCCCAGCGTATAGCCGCTTATTAATATGCCAAGTACTACAAGTCCGGCAATGATACCTATTCCGTTGAACCATTTTTGTCTGCGTTTATACAGTTTACCACAAAGGGCACATAGCATGTATATGGTTTCAGGAACACTTACGCATAGTAGCAGAAAGAGATATAACCCTGTCATGTCTGCATTCTCAAAGCTGAACTGCTTGGAAACCGAAAAGAAAGCCGTTGTAAGCAACAACAACAGATTGGGAGTCCAGAACAATATTCTGACCCAATGGGTTCTTTTACGCAACTGCGTCTTGTCTATATACCAAGCGGGTAAGATAAGTAGCGTTATGAGAATAATACTAATACGTGCAATCATTGTCTATAAGTTGGCTGATAGGAATTTACGAATAACATCAAGGGGCATACCTCGTCGGGAGGCATAATCGGCTAATTGATCTTGTCCGATTTTTCCAATGCCGAAATACCGGGCTTGAGGATGTGCAAACATAAACCCACAAACTGTTGCATGAGGAAGCATCGCTCCGTTTTCGGTTAGATGAATACCTATTTCGGTGAGTTGGATAAGTTCATCAATAAGGAAGTTTATGCTTTGGTCGGGTAGTGAGGGATAACCGACAGCCGGCCGGATACCTTGGAATTTTTCCGCACAAAGTTCCTCAGGACTAAGTTTTTCATCGGGGGCATACCCCCAATACTTCCGACGTATTTCTTCGTGCATTTTTTCAGTTGTGGCCTCGGCCAACCGATCGCATAATGTTTGTATAAGCATACGCTCATACGGATCGTTCTGGTGAATGTGTTCCATTTCGGGGGAGACCGTTGCGGCAAATATCCCTAGCGTGTCGTGTCCTTCCATGGTTTTGGGACGAATAAAATCACTTAGGCACAGATTCGGTTTATTCTTATCCGTTGCATGCTGTTGCCGTAAGAAGGGGAGCAGAAGCGTGTGGCCTTCATCCGTGTATATCAGAATATCGTCTTCGGCAGACGAGGCTTTGAACAAACCAAACCGTCCATATGTTTTGTATGGGGCATCTAGTTCATTCAGTTTTCTGACAGCTTCGTCATATAATTGGATAGCCGCTTTTGCTTTGGTTTGTTTAGATGGGTCAAACGTCTGCAACCACGCGTTTCGGCACGAAGGACAATGATGGATACGTGTTATTTCCGCATAGTTAGGGGCGAACTCCCATGCATGAAAGAAATAAATCCAATTTATATAGGGTACAATATCGCGTATGTTGTATGTAACCGTATGACACATGCCTATCTATTAAAACAGATTTCTTCTCCGCGTGTGTTGTCTATCACGCCTTGTGGCTGGTTGTACACCAAATGGCCGTTACAGAATGTCGATTCCACGCGCCAGTTGAATGTTTGTCCTTCCAACGGGCTCCACTGGCATTTACTTTCGATGCATGCAGGCTTCAGTTGCCAGGTAGTGCCGGGACGAACCAATACAAGATCTGCTTTATAGCCAACTCGCAAGAATCCCCGTTTGTCGATCTGAAAAAGCGAAGCAGGGTTATGGCACATGAGTGATACGAGCTGTTCCAAGGTCAGTATACCTTGATCAACCAGTTGGAGACCTGCTACCAACGAAAACTGCACCATAGGCATACCCGATACGGCTTTGGAGCTTCCTCCTTGTTTCTCGGCAAGGAGATGTGGTGCATGATCAGTTCCTATCACCCGGATTTTTCCGTTGGTCAATGCTGTCCGCAATGCGTTCCGGTCTGCTTCGGTCTTGATGGCAGGATTGCATTTGATACGTGCACCTAATGTGTTGTAGTCCGCCTGGCAAAACAACAGGTGGGCCATACAGGCCTCTGCCGTAATTTTTGGATTGTTGGCGGGAATCAAATCGAGCTCTTTGGCCGTGCTTACGTGCGCAACATGCAGCTGTGCACCTGTTTCTTGTGCTAACCGGACAGCTAAGGCCGTAGACCGGTAACAAGCTTCGGCAGAACGGATGTGCGGATGAAAACAGATAGCCGGATCGTCCCCATAAGCTTTCTTGTAATGAGCCATATTACGGCTTATGATGGCCGAGTCTTCACAATGGGTCATAATGGGCAGTGTAGAGATCCTGAAGATCGTTTTCAGGGCTTCAGCCTTGTCCACCAGCATATTTCCGGTAGATGACCCCATAAACAATTTAACGCCACATGTGTGTTGCCGATCCAATAGGGGGAGTAGATGGACATTACTGTTTGTCGCTCCGAAAAAGAAAGAGTAGTTAACCAAACTCTTTTGAGCGGCCAGTTTCCTCTTTTCTTCCAAAGCCTCCAGTGTGGTGGTTTGCGGAGTGGTGTTAGGCATTTCAAAATAAGACGTCACGCCTCCGGCCGCCGCCGCCCGGCTTTCGCTTGCCATGTCGGCCTTTTGGGTAAGTCCCGGTTCGCGAAAGTGCACATGGTCATCAATCACACCCGGAAGAAGGTAACATCCGGTGGCGTCAATTTCCTCCTCACACGCCGGTTTTGGTTCGTCCGGTTGTACAATTTGAACAATCTTATCACCCTCAATCACCAGTGAACCCCTGTAAACCTTTCCCTCGTTGACAAGCGTCGCGTTACTTATGCAGATACATTTCATGTGTATGGTCAGGCTTTAGGATATTTCTTTGTCCAGCTGTCCCATCTGAGGCGCATCACACCGAATACGGCTTCGCCGAAGATACTGCTGTTCATCTTGCTGGTACCCAACTGCCGGTTTATAAAGATAACCGGTACTTCTTTGATTTTGAAGCCACACTTGTAGGTGGTGAATTTCATCTCTATTTGAAAAGCATATCCCTTGAAGCGGATGCCGTCCAAATGAATCGTTTCCAATACGCGGCGTCGGTAACATTTGAAGCCGGCTGTCGTATCGTGGATGGGAAGACCTGTGATTAGTTTGACGTATTTTGATGCATAATAGCTCATCAGTACACGTCCCATAGGCCAGTTCACCACATTTACACCGCTGACGTAACGAGAGCCGATGGACAGGTCGTACCCCTCTTTTGCACAGGCATCGTACAGGCGAATCAGGTCATCCGGATTGTGGCTGAAATCTGCGTCCATTTCAAATACGTAGTCATAGCCTTGTTCAATGGCCCATTTAAAGCCGGTTATGTAGGCTGTTCCCAACCCCAACTTTCCGCTACGCTCTATGAGGAACAAGCGGTCGCCAAATTCATTGGCCTGCAGTTTTTTGACAATAGCCGCCGTACCGTCCGGAGAGCCATCGTCTATAATCAGGATATGAAAGCACTTTTCCAGATTGAATACAGCTCGAATGATGTTTTCGACGTTCTCTTTTTCGTTGTATGTCGGAATGATGACAATGCTGTCAGAAGTATGCATAATGCTGGTTCTTTATTAGTGAGCAAAATTACATATAATTACCGAATGGAACGTAGGAACATTGTGAATAAATGTGTACGATCTGCCGGGTGTTATGGATTATTGCTCGTAGTTCAGCATTTGCCCTTTTTGCAGAATGCCCTGGGCTGAGATGTGCAGCATCAGTTCGTCCCGTGAATTACCGAAGAATGCGGCACTGGCCTTGCCTTTCTCATCGGTTGTCACGTTCGGATTCCAATAGAGTGTACGTCTGAAGTCTCCCTGTGCAGGCAGCTCCATCAACCGGTAATTGGGCGCGGTGAAGGTTTGCGATAGCGCATATCCGTGCAGACGAAGCGGTTGTTTGCCTCGGTTTTGCTTGAAATAGTGCGCATTCTCATCGCTATAAAGCATGATGCATACTGCGTCCTTTCCGGATACTGCGAAATTGGACTTTCTGGTTACATTTGTCATGTGGCGTACCACGTTCAGCGTATTGTCCAGGATCATAACCGATTTCAATTCTTCAATGAAAAAGGAGGGACTTCCCAGTCTGTCTTGTTCATATTCAACGTTGTCCAAGAAGAGTACGACGGGGCGTTCTTTATAATAAAACTTATAACTGATGCCCTCCTTGCTGTCATTTATTTCGTAACGGAACTTTTTGTTGTTTTCGGCCAGCCAGTCCCACACCAACGGGGTTTCCTCTCCCTTGTTCCAACATTCTTCTGTAGCTTGGCGCAGATTGTAGTACAGGTTAGCATATTTCTTACCCATTGCTTCTCCTCCTCCGTAGCTGTATCGGTTTCCCACATGTCCCTTGTAGCGGCGTGCCGTCACTTTCACCTCGCCCAGGTTTTTCACAATCGTTCCTTTGGGCAACGTATCGGTCCAGTTAAAGAGGGAGATACTTTCGGGCTTGGCCAGTGCCAGTGGTTCACGTGGTTCGTAAAGAACGGTTTCGGTTGGTTCGTAAGTACGGATGGCCGGTTGGTAAGTGTTGTTCAGCCTCACCTTTAGGTTTTTGGGCTTTTCGTCTATTCTGGTTGTGATGCGTGCAATCCAGTCGCCGATGTAAGCCTGCGGCATGAACGCAAATTTCCCTTCTTTATCGGCCACGGCGCGTCCTTTCATCGAGGC
>CABSGW010000009.1 GCA_902477365.1 uncultured Prevotellaceae bacterium | reverse complement strand
CCTTGGTTATGGGAGGTTTCCGGTTGCTGAGAGGCGTATGTGGAATGAAAGGTTTGAATGTTTGGTTCTATAGTATAGAGAATATCCGATGAAAAAAGAGAATGATTGGAAATTCAGGCTGGGGATGGTGTATTCGACTAATCCTGATTTTGCCTATGAGACAGAGCATGTGGCAGAAATAGAAACATTACCCAAGAATGAACAGCAACTTCGAGTGCAAATAGACCGCCGTAATCGAGGTGGGAAAGTAGTTACGCTTGTTAATGGTTTTGTTGGTGCAGAAGAAGACTTAAAGGTTTTAGGTAAATTGCTTAAGACAAAATGTGGTGTTGGAGGTTCTGTTAAGGATGGTGTTATTATTATTCAAGGTGATTTTAAGCAGCAAATAGTGACTCTTTTGAATAAAGAGGGATATATTAGGACGAAGTAAATAAAGTCAACAATTTAGGTAATGATCCTTGAGTCGTTATTGTATGCGTTTCTGCTATGAACTTCGTGTTATACATTTCTAGAAATATTCAGTAAATAGTATACCCAAAGTCAGCTGACAATATTGAATTAGCTGACTTTTCTAATATTTGCGTTTAGATATCTAAAGCGGGAGATTTTTGATCCCTAATATATAGCTAAGCTATAATGATAGAGATTTGGTCCATCTTAGGTTGTACGGAGTAAAATAGGAATAAAGTTTTGAAGTCGGTGTTTGAACTCATCCATTCTTTTTGCTCTTCTCATCCCTTATCGGTGACAGGATTTTCTTCGGCTTGGAGATACTATTTCTTTGCCAGTGTACATGGTTCTGAAATTGTTATAGGATTACCAGATCATCACTTGGTAGCGTATAATCATCTCTAAGATTTACTTTCATTTTGAAGTATCAAACACTGTGTTAGTGGACGGATATTTAAGGAGTAAACGAATAATAAGAAAGGCATGTGAATGAAATACTTTAATCATTGCACATGCCTGTTTGTTTTCTAGGAGATTTGTTGAATCTCTCTCTTTATTATAACATTTCTAGTAACGTGGGAATACCTGTGACTTTATCTTTGAATGTTTTGATAAGCTCCATATTCAATTTTACACCTTGTGTCGTGTACCATTTATGTAGAACTTGGCTATCTGAAACGTCCCATTGGAGTGAGAAAGATTGGTTCTCTCCGTCTTGATGAGTGAGTACGCGTAACAATTTAGGATTCGATAATAATTCCGTTGCTTGAACTTGGGGAATATAATACTCATTTATCCAGATGAGGAAGTTATTTATATCGCTTTCCTCTACAATGTATGTGGTGTTATAAATCAGCATAGTTCTTTTGTTGTGTGATTACAGATGCAAATGTAGCTAAAAAGTACGAGATTTTTCTCATGGGCGTTTTATGTGTATGTTTTTATTTTGTTGAAAAGATTCATTTGATTTATTTTTAGCGATAATTCCTTGCATATTTTAAAAATAACGTCTAAATTTGCAATACAATTTTGGGGCATTAGCTCATCTGGCTAGAGCGTTTGACTGGCAGTCAAAAGGTGGCAGGTTCGAGTCCTGTATGCTCCACATTTATTTATGAGTAATCAACTATAAAGGCAGTGCTATACCTAGTACTGCCTTTTTTGTATTTTGGTTAGAATGATTTTGATACGACAAACATAAAAGAAAAATCCGGTAATCAGTTTTCTTAAACTAATTACCGGAAAAGTTGCGGAGACTCGACTCGAACGAATGACCTCCAGGTTATGAGCCTGGCGAGCTACCAACTGCTCCACTCCGCGATGTTCTTGTTTACGGGTGCAAAGATACAAGTTTGTTTTGATATATCCAAATAAAGTCCATCCTTTTTTGTTTTTATTGTTGGCGATCTTGCTTTTTGGAAATGAATTGTTGGGTGTTTCGGTGGAAAACACTAACTTTGCACACGTCCGATTGGGCGTGCATAATAATTATTAGAACTTCATTCACATGTCAGTATCCAAGACTCGTCAGAAATTAGTAGAAGTGGCGCGACAGCTTTTCGCACAGAATGGATTGGAAGCAACAACTATGAATGATATAGCTGTGGCTTCTAAGCGTGGACGTCGCACGCTCTATACTTATTTTAAAAATAAAGAAGAGATTTATTATGCAGTCATAGAGTCGGAACTGGATCGTTTATCCGATAAGATGGAAGAAGTTGTAACGATGAGCATTTCGTCGGAGCAGAAAGTGATCCTTCTTATTTATACCCATTTGAATATGATTAAAGAGACCGTGTCGCGGAATGGAAATCTGCGAGCGGAGTTTTTTCGTAATATTTGGATGGTTGAACGGGTTCGTAAGCCGTTTGATGATGATGAACGTAATCTTTTTGCGAAAGTGCTGGAAGAGGGCTGCCGCGAAGGGAAATTCCGTATAGAGAATGTACAGCTGATGGCTGATATTATACACTACACTTTAAAAGGTCTTGAGGTACCTTATATTTATGGCCGTTTAGGGGTAGGCTTGACCGAGGCCGGTAGCCGTCCGATTGTGGCCGGACTGGTACGCCGTGCGTTGGGTATGAACATGATTCTTTAATATTAAATAGAAAAATTATATGGGACTTTTAACTGGAAAAAATGCGTTGATCACAGGTGCTGCCCGTGGTATTGGTAAGGCTCTTGCTTTGAAATTTGCAGAAGAGGGAGCAAATGTTGCATTTACGGATCTTGTTATTGATGAGAACGGTAAGGCTACAGAGGCTGAAATTGCCGCAAAAGGGGTAAAATGTATCGGTTATGCTTCTAATGCGGCCGATTTTGCTCAGACCGAGGAGGTTGTTAACCAAGTGAAAGCTGATTTCGGTTCAATTGATATATTGGTGAACAATGCGGGTATCACGAAAGACGGTTTGATGATGCGTATGACCGAGGCACAGTGGGATGCTGTGATTGCTGTCAATCTGAAGTCAGCCTTCAACTTTATCCATGCTTGTACGCCTATCATGATGCGTCAACGTAGCGGTAACATCATTAATATGGCTTCGGTTGTTGGTGTACACGGTAATGCCGGTCAGAGTAACTATGCCGCTTCTAAAGCCGGTCTGATAGCCTTGGCTAAATCGGTAGCTCAGGAGATGGGTTCACGCGGCATCCGTGCCAATGCGATTGCACCCGGTTTCATTGAAACTGCTATGACCGCAGCTTTGCCTGAAGAGGTTCGCAAAGAGTGGGCATCTAAGATTCCTTTGCGTCGGGGTGGTCAAGTCGAGGATATTGCCAATGTGGCGGCTTTCCTTGCGTCAGACATGTCCAGTTATGTTACCGGCCAGGTTATTCAGGTTGATGGCGGTATGAATATGTAATGAAATTGATACGTATCTATTAAAATAAAGGACGAAGAAATTGGCTTACCTGTTGTGTATGCCATTTTTTCGTCCTTGTTGTTTTTTGTTCCATTTTTAATTAGTAACAGAATGACAGTCGTTTACGAGGATAACCATCTTGTCGTTGTCAATAAATCGTCTTCAGAAATTGTGCAGGGGGATAAGACCGGCGACACTCCCTTGAGCGAAGTGGTGAAACAATATCTGAAGGAAAAATACGCCAAGCCCGGAAATGTCTTTTTGGGGGTGGTTCATCGGTTGGATCGTCCTGTCAGCGGCTTGGTTATTTTTGCACGTACAGGTAAGGCGCTGACACGTTTGAATGAGATGTTCCGCGTAGGGGGAAAGGTGAAGAAAACCTATTGGGCCATTGTCGCTCGTCGTCCCGATCGGGATGAAGCCAGGCTTTGCCACTGGTTGACTCGCAACGAGAAGCAAAACAAGTCGTATGCTTATGATCGGGAGGTTCGTGACTCCAAACAGGCTGTACTCGACTACCGATTGTTGGCTCATTCCGACCGTTACTATTTGCTGGAAGTCCATCTGCATACAGGACGCCATCACCAAATTCGCTGCCAGTTGGCAGCGATGGGATGTCCTATTAAGGGCGATTTAAAATATGGTGCTCCGCGTAGCAACGCCGATGGAAGTATTTGTTTACACGCACGTCGGGTCGAATTTGAACATCCGGTCTCTCATGAAACTATTTGCATAGAAGCTCCTTTGCCTGTGGGCAATCTGTGGAAAGCGTTCGAAACGCAAGTTTGATACGATTCTCTTATTTTTTTCTGCGGCATGTGGTTACAATAAGCAGATGCCCTTCTTGTTGCAACGACATGCCCTGCTTGTTCTTGCGGATTGTGCTTCTGTTTTGTCCGAGGGGTGACTGGCGTTCGTCGGAAAAGCATATATGCTGGTAGCTGGCCGTTGTTGTGGACGTTTTTTGCCTCGTAGCTTATAAAAAACACTCCTGATCGCGATTCTTTCCTGCTTTTTTGTTATTTTTGCCTTTTATAAATAGGGGGACGGGGGTCCCCATAATAAAGTGTACTATGAGTAAACTTCTTTCCATCATTGTACCAGCCTACAACGAGGGGAAAAACATTTGTCTGGTATTGGAAAAAGTGCTGGCCGTGAAATTGGTCTATGACGTTCAGAAAGAGATTATTGTTGTAGATGATGGCTCGAAGGACGATACATACGACCAGGCTATGGGCTATGTTCAGGCTCACCCGGGTGTGCCTGTGCGTGTTATGCGCCATGCGCAAAATGCCGGCAAAGGAATGGCAATCCGTACAGCTCTGCCCCATACGACGGGAGACTACATCATTATTCAGGATGGTGATTTGGAGCTGGATCCGAATGATATCTCCAAGTTGTTGAAGGCCATGATTGATAACGACTACCCTGTAGTGTACGGTTCGCGTTTTCTGAACAAACAAAATACCGTGCTCTATCAGCGTTTTTACTGGGGCGGGCGTTTGGTGTCTTTTATCGCCAACTTGCTCTACGGACAACACATTACGGACGAGCCTACTTGCTATAAGCTGTTTCGTGCCGAGGTACTCAAGAGCATCCGGCTCAACTGTACCGGCTTTGAGTTTTGTCCGGAGGTAACGGCAAAGGTGGCCAAACGGGGTATCAAAATAAAAGAAGTGCCGATCAGCTATGCCCCGCGGACGTTGGAAGAAGGTAAAAAGTTGCGGTGGACAGACGGACTGGAGGCTGTTTTTACGTTATTAAAATATCGTTTCATTAACTAATGACTATGCAGAAAAAAGGCGTGGATTCAAGAAAACAGAACACCCCACTTCCGCAGCGCAGTGCCGGCTGGTGGTTGCGCAATGTGGCGGCTGTGGTGTTTGTGGGTATCGTTCTGTCAAAAACCGTTCCGCAGAATGTTGGTTACCAGTGGGTTTTTTCCGGTTTGTTGAAAGGCAATCTGGAGGTAATCCGTCACAATCGTGCTTTAACTACCGAGCAACGCATGGGAGCCAAGATGGGTAATGATTTTGCTTATTTGCTCTTTTTGCGGGATAACACCCCTGAAGATGCTGTTATTCTGTGGCCTACGATGAGTCAGTTCCGTGAGTCGGCCGATGGGCTTCCCAGTATGTTCCGGGGTAATATGTGTGACAAGTTGTCGGCTGTTCGTTGGTTGTATCCCCGTAAGGTGGTGGTTCACGAAGAATATGGCAAAACCTCGTGGGGCAAACGTGTTACGCACATAGGTGTTGTGAACGGGCATAACCGTGAACTGCTTTCCTATCCGGTTGATAGTTTATATACTGTGGGTGTGTTGCCCGTACAACACACGCCGTCTGTCAAACCTTAGTTTTATTTTCTTATGTTGATACTTGGTGTCTTTTTGATATTGCTTGTCGGTTTTTTGGCCGTGAGTGCTTTTTCAACCCGCTTTTCGTTGGTTGAGCGTGAGGGGCTAGCTTTTCCCGTCGGTGTAGGCCTGGTTACTTTTATGATGTTGTTGGCCGATGGGGTGGGCCTGCCGTTAAGTGGCGGAATGAACCTGCTCTATAGCCTTTTGCTGGTTGCCGGTTTTGGAGCGGTGCTGTGGAAACGCCGTGCGGAATTGACATCCTCGTTGCAGATCGATGTGCGGGGTTTTCTGTCGCGTACAAACTTGGTTTGGTTGTTGCTGCTGGGCGTTCTGGTTTGGGTGGAATATGCCAATTTGGAAAAGTGTATGTTCTTTCCTACTTACGACCGCGACAGTATGGCTGCTTTTGATACGATTGGTTATTTAATAGCACAAGAAAAAACATTGAGCGGTTTGAGTATTTTTCAGGGCGATTATATGACGGCCATACATGGTGCGGGAAGCACTATCAGCTATACACCGATGTTGCAGCTCAGTTATGCTTTTGTGTATAGTTTGGGGGCTGAGACGTCCAAGCTCATTCCCGGACTGATGTTCCTCTCTTTTCTGTTTGCCTTTTATGGCATTACGGTTCGCTTTACCAGTCGTATAGCGGCTATGGCTGCCACATTATTGATGGCCATTACGCCCGAGATGATTGCTTTTTCTTCGCTTTCGGCCACCAACGTTATTCATGCCGTCACGGCCTCTTTGGGCGTATTGTATGTGGTCGGTTGGTTTGTACGCGGTCAGCGTTGCGACCTTTGGCTGGGTGCTTTGTTGTTGGCCATCAACGTTTGGTGCCGTGCCGAAGGGGTGGTCTTTATAGGCGCAGCCGGTTTGTTGGTACTTGTACGTGCTGTGCGCACGCGCTACTATTTTTCTTTGTTGCCCGTTATTTGTGCGTTGTTGCCCGCCCTTGTCTGGTCGCTGTATCTGAAGTTGAACGGCATGTATGCAGAGAGCATTGCGATAACCCATCTGTTCTGGGACGCTGCGAAGGCTGATATTATTTATGTACACGCCAAAGAGTTGCTGGGTAATACCCAATATTACGGGTGGAGTTTTCCCGCTTTTTGGCTGGCTGTTGTATGCAGTGCGTGGTTTGTTTTTAAGCGTCGTGATACTTATTGGATGCCGGCGGTTGTGTTGGTGGCCTTAGCTGCTTATTTCTTGGTACTCTATCAGATAGATTACAAGTGGGACCGCATTGAAAACGTTTTGAACTATTCGGCTAAGCGCTTTTTGTTCTGTTACATACCGTTGGTGTGGTTCTATGTGGCAACATGTTATCCGGTGCGGACCGTCATGGAACGTGCGGAGCAATGGTTGGATACTAGAAAAGACTGATCAAGAGCTGTTTTTTCGTGTATTTACTTCACCCTTCTTGTCACGGGGCTGACAAAAGGCCTGTGACAAGAAGGGTGTTTTCGGCTGTGTGGATGTTCTTTTATTCTTTTTTATGCGGTTGTTTACGATTAAAATTGTTCCTTTGTAGATGGAAGAGCATCCAAATGATTTATGATTAAAAAGAAGAAGTGGAAAAAATGGGGTCTGGTGGTTTTATTAACACCGTTGGCTTTGTTTTTCTTGTTGGCTGTATTGCTGTATATACCTGCTTTTCAGAATTTTGTAGTAAGGCAGGTCACAGAGCGGGTTTCAACTTCTACGGGTATGCAAGTACATATAGGGCGGGTTGCATTGGCTTTTCCGCTCGATTTGGTGGTACATGACGCTTTGGTGGTTGATGAGCGCGATACGTTGCTCGATGCCCGTAGTTTGCGGGTAGATGTGCAGTTGTTTCCTTTGCTGAAAGGGGTGGTGAATGTGGATGCCATCACGTTGAATAGGGTCAGACTGAATACAGCCTCTCTGATATCCGACACCCAGGTAAGGGGGACGGTTGGGCGTTTGTTCCTCTCGTCTCACGGGGTAGATTTGGGAACAGAGACCGTGTTGGTTGATCGTGCAGAGTTGAGCGATGCGCAGGTACACGTGGCTTTGAGTGATACGGCTCGTAAGGATACAACCACGTCGGCCGTAAAGTGGCTGATTCAAGTAGATCGGCTGAACGTGCAGCGTACCGATGTTTCGATACAAATGCCCGGCGACTCCATGTGTATAGGGGTTGATGCCCATTCTATGGAGCTACGCGACGGTGTGGTTGATTTGGGTGCTGGACATTATACCGTCGGACGTTTCCTTTGGACCGGAGGTGCAAGTTATGATCTGCCCTACGAGGCAGTGCAGGAAGGGCTGGATTATAATCATTTGCATCTTTCGGGTATACAGTTACAGGTTGACACCTTGCATTTTTCGGCCGAACGCTTTTCGGCCGGACTGAAAGGGTTGCGCTTTGCGGAGCGCAGTGGATTTGAAGTCAGTCAGTTGCGAGGGGGAGTGATGACGGATAGTACACGGCTTGTTGTGCAATCTTTGATGTTGCGTACTCCTCATTCTTCGATGGATGTGGTCGCTCGGATGGACTGGACTGCGTTGCAGCAGGGCGGTTTAGGTACCTTGCGTGCCGAAGCCGGTGTCTCGTTGGGCCGTGCCGATTTGTTGCTGCTGGCGGGGGGAATACCGGCCGATTTGCGACGTAATTGGCCGGAAGGTGCTTTGGATGTCACTTTAAAGGCCGATGGAAATGAGTCTGACTGGCATTTGACTCAATGTGATGCCGCTTGGAAAGGCGTTTTTAATTTGAAGGCCAAGGGACAGGCTGCGTTGCTGACTGACAGTTTGTTGCGGAATGGTAAGGTTGATTTGACATTGCAAACGCGTAATTTGAACTTTGTGCGTGTCCTGATGGGGACAGATGCGGCAGCACGGTTTGCATTGCCTTCGGACATGCTGTTGGGCGGTTGGCTGCGGTTTAAGGGGATGGCTTACGAGACAAATCTGGATTTGAAGACGCAAGGTGGAACGTTGGGACTGGGTGGTCGCTATTATATGGGAACGGATGCTTATTCGGTTCGGTTAAAAGCACAAAATTTCCCCATTCAGGCTTTTATGCCTTCTGATTCGTTATTCGATTTTAGTGGCTACGTAGCTTTGCAGGGCCGTGGTCTTGATTTTTTAGCCCCGTCTACGTCCTTGCAGGGTGAAGTTGCGATAGACAAATTTCGCTATACGACGTTGAATTTGGATAGTATCCGTTTGAATGCTCAGTTGCGGCGTGGGGTGGGTGAGGTTGAGTTTGCATCGAATAATGAGGTACTGGCAGGTAGCGGAACGGTCAAAGCACATTTGTCGCACCGTAAGGTTTCGGCTGATTATGATTTGTTGATGGACCGCCTGAATGTGCAGAAGCTTTCGGGGGGACGCGATACCATGAATTTGAGCCTCCGGTTGGCAGGTAATGGCTATACGGATATGAAAGTGAGCGACTATGGCATTAAGGGGGGATTCACGCAAATTTATATTGGCGGAAGGAGCAAACGCTTTCCGACCAAAGATTTGTTGTTTGACATTTTCTCGCGTAAGGATTCGACGTTCGCACAGATACAGGCCGGCGATTTGGAATTGCGCTTGAATGCAGGTAGTGGAGTGGATTGGTGGACCGGCTGCTGGATGCGTTTTCTCGATTTGTTTAAAGCACAGTTGGAACAGAAAAGACTGGACCAAAACGCATTGAAGGCTTTATTACCTGGAATGAAGTTGCACATGTCCATGAGTTCCGATAATCCGGTAATGAACTTCTTGAAATACCGAGGATACACGTTGAACAATTTACATTTGGACTTTTATACAGACCCGACAACGGGGGTAAACGGGCATGGCTATATCTACGGATTGAACACTGGTGCTATCCTGTTGGATACGGTTCGCCTGAACATGTATCAGGATACTACCGGCGTACAAACGAAAATCTATGTTCGTAATGCCACCAAGCGTAATCCACATCGTTTTGAGGCTCGTCTGGAAAGTTATTTGTTGTCAGATGGAGCGGGACTGGAAGTGTATTTCCGCGATCAGGATGGACGGGAGGGTGTCAATCTTGGAGTCCGCGCCGATCTGATAGGATCTGATGGTATTCGCCTACAACTCTATCCGCGCAATCCGGTGCTGGCTTTCAGACGTTTTACTGTGAATGAAGACAATTACATTTATGTGAATAGGGCTGATACGGTGCAGGCTAATATTGATTTGTTGGCCGATGATGGTACGGCTGTACGTCTTTATTCCACGCCTCAGGATTCTACCATTGACCTGACGTTGAGTGTAAGTAAGTTGAACTTGGGCGAACTGACAGCCTTGTTTCCATATGTACCCTCTATTTCCGGATTTATGGATGCCGATGTACATCTAGTGAAACAACAGGAGAATATGTCGGTGGGTGTCAATACCAATGTAAAGGATATGGCTTACGAGCAGACCCCATTGGGAAATATAGGACTGGATATGGTTTATTTACCTGAGGCTGATGGACGGCATTATGTAAATGGGAATGTAGTGCGTAATAATGCTGAGGTGATGGTGATAGACGGATTCTATAAAGACGAAGATGGTGGAACGCTGGATGCGAATTTAGAGATGACGCGCTTCCCGCTTGATCTGTTGAATGGCTTTATGGGTGAGGTGATCGGATTGTCCGGATATGCGGCCGGAAGCCTTGCTGTCAGTGGAAGTGCTTCGGCGCCGCTGATGGACGGTGAACTGAAATTGGATTCGGCGCATCTTTATTCGGCACCCTATGGATTTGATTTTGTGATGGAAGATCGGGCTTTGTCTATTGCCGGCAGCAAATTGAAGTTCGATGATTATAAGTTCTTGTCCAAACGGACAGAGCCGCTGGTTATAGCCGGAGAGATTGATTTTAGTCAATTGGACAAGGTGCGTCTGGACTTGTTGATGAAGGCGCACAACTTTGAGTTGATTAATTCGCCTCGTACCGAACAGTCACTGGTGTTTGGCAAGGTTTATACCGATTATGAGGGGACTTTGCGCGGTACGCCCGATTATCTGAAACTACGTGGTATGCTGACCATTCTGGACCGCACGGACGTGACGTATATCTTGAAAGATACTCCACTTTCGGTGGACGACCGGCTAAGCGATTTAGTGCAGTTCGTTGATTTTACCGATTCGGTCAATGTGGAGAAAGAGCGTCCCAGTCTGTTGGGGTTGGATATGACATTGGGCATCAGCATTAGCGATGCGGCTCGTGTACATTGCGAGTTGAGTAGTGATGGCGAAAGCTACGTGAATATTGAGGGTGGAGGCGATTTAACCATGAAGTATACCCCTCAGGGCGAATTGAGTTTGGTAGGACGTTACACGGCGATCAGCGGTGAAATGAAATATGAGCTACCGGTTATCCCATTGAAAACATTCAATATTGTGAGTGGCAGCTATGTTGACTTTACGGGAGATGCCATGAATCCTACGTTGAACATCACCGCTAAGGAACGCGTAAAGGCTTCTGTTACCGAGAATGAGGTATCCCGTTCTGTAGCCTTTGATGTAGGTATTTCTATTACCAAACCACTAAGCCAGATGGGATTGGAGTTTACGCTTGAAGCTCCCGATGACCAAACCGTGCAGAACCAATTGGCAGCCATGTCGCGTGAACAGCGAGCCAAGTTGGCCGTATCCATGCTGGCAACCGGTATGTACCTGATTGAAGGAAATAGCGGTGGAACTCCTTTTAACACCAATAATGCCTTGAATGCATTTTTGCAAAGCGAAATTCAAAACATCGCAGGAAGTGCTTTAAAGACCATTGACATGAGCCTGAGCGTGGAGGACGGTACATCGGCCGACGGTACAACGACAACCGACTACTCCTTCCGGTTTGCAAAGCGATTTTGGGGTAACCGGGTGAATGTGATTGTGGGCGGAAAAGTTTCAACCGGACAGGATGCAGAAAACAACGCAGAGAGTTTCATTGATAATATTTCGTTGGAATACAGGTTGGATAAGAGTGCTACGCGCTATGTGCGTTTGTTCTACGACCGGAACACACGTGATCCGTTGGAAGGACAGTTAGTCGAGACCGGAGCAGGTTTGGTGTTACGAAGGAAAACGGATAATTTAGGTGAGTTGTTCATCTTCCGCAGTAACAAGAAAAAAACAAAATCCAAGAAGTGACAGATGGATATTTTTAAAATAACAATGTACGATAAGTGGTGGATGGTGTTGGCCTTACTCTTGTTGGCCTCTTGTTCCACAACGAGTAATTTGCCTCAGGGCGAAGTGCTCTATACGGGTATTAAAACCATTGAGTACACCGACCGCTTCAACCCGAAGAAAGCTCGAAAAGATTCTACCGGTGTGATAAAATCTATTGCTCAAAGCGTGAAAGCCTTGGAAGATTTGCTGGCCAACGCACCGGCTGATAGCTTGTCAACACAACGCAAACAGTCGTTCCAGCGGCTGGTAGAAGCTGTGAAAGCCGACCGACAGGCCTTTGAAGAAACGAAAGAAGAAGTGGAAGCCGTGTTGGCCTATGCTCCTAATAACTCCTTGTTCGGAAGCAGCTCGCACCGTGTTCCGTTTCCAATGGGATTGTGGGTGTATAATAGCATGGGAAATACCAAAAACAAAATAGGTAAGTGGGTGGTAAATACTTTCGGCAGCAAGCCGGTTTTGATCAGCGCTGTGAACCCGGAGGTGCGTGCCAAGGTAGCAACCAATACACTGCACAATTACGGCTATTTTCGCGGAAAGGTTGATTACGACATATTACCGTCAAAGAATCCCCGTAAGGCAAAGGTGAATTATCAGGTAACAACGCGTAACCTTTTCCGGTTAGACTCTATTGCGTACTTGCACTTCCCACCAATCGCCGATAGCCTGATACGTGCAACGGCTTCAGACAGATTGGTGAAGAAAGGAGATCCCTTTCGGGTGGTAAACCTGAGTGGCGAGCAGACACGTATTGAGCAACTGTTCCGCGACAATGGATTTTATTATTATTCGGCGGGACTGACAACGTTTAGGGCCGATACCATTATGAAGCCCGGCCGTGTTCAGCTCCAGGTGTTGCCGGTGCCGAATATACCTCCTCAGGTAACGCGCCGCTGGTATATCGGCGACACGCATATTGTCATGCGCCATAAAGCGGGTGAACCTATTACAGGAAGCTCAGGACGCCGTGGCTATACGTATGAGTATTCGGGAAAAAAGATACCGCTTCGTCCACGTCTTTGGAGGCAAAGTATTCTGCACCGGAGAGGCGATATTTACAGACAGAGCGAGCAACGTGCCACTTTAGAGCATCTGAGCAATCTGGGTGTGTTCGGACAGTTGGACGTTAATTATGTTCCACGCGACTCTTCCGCAACCTGCGATACATTGGATATCAATATTACTGCTGTGATGGATAAACCGTATGATGGCGATTTTGAGATGAACGTGACATCGAAAAGTAACGACCACGTAGGTCCTGGAGTCGCTTTCGGGTTGGCTAAGCGAAATGCATTCCGTGGTGGAGAGAAGGTTTCGTTCCGTATCTTCGGTTCGTATGAGTGGCAAACAGACCGGCACGGACGGGGAAACAGTGATCTGTTTAATTCGTATGAGCTGGGCACTTCGTTGTCTTTTGAATTCCCCCGGTTCGTTTTTCCCGGCATCAGTCGACGCATGTTTCGCTTTCCTTCGTCTACCACCTTCTCATTGGATGCCGACTGGATGAATCGAGCCGGTTTCTTCAATATGGTGAAGATGGGACTTGGAGCCACCTATAAATGGAATAAGACCTATTCGTCGCGCCATGAGTTGACTTTGTTCAACCTGGATTATGACCAGTTGTTGAGTCGGACTGCTAAGTTCGATTCCATCATGGATGCCAATCCGGCGCTGTATGTCAGCATGCGTAATCAGTTCATTCCCTCCATCGCATATACTTATACCTATATGTCGCCTAGAGGAAAACGGAATCCGGTGTGGTGGCAGACCTCTGTGAAGGAGGCCGGCAACCTGACCTCGTGCCTGTATGCGGTTGCCGGCAGGCAGTTCGATACACAGAATAAAGAATTGTTCAACAATCCTTTTGCCCAGTTCGTCAAGGTTACGTCCGAATTGCATGTCAACTTTAAATTACCCCACAAAATGCGTTTGGCCACCCGTTTGATGGGAGGCTTCGTGTATGCTTACGGCAACTCCACCGTAGCTCCCTATAGTGAACAGTTTTTCGTGGGTGGTGCCAATAGCATCCGTGCTTTTACCGTGCGCACGTTGGGACCGGGGCGTTTTCGTTCCAACCAGTCCAAGTATGCCTACATGGATCAGACCGGTGATTTGAAGTTTGAAGCCAATGTGGAATTGCGTTTTCCGCTTTTCGGCAACTTGAACGGTGCGCTGTTTGTGGATGCCGGAAATGTGTGGCTGATCCGCGAAGACGAGAACCGTCCCGGCGGGCGGTTTAACCTTTCCCATTTGGCCAACGACATTGCGCTGGGCACAGGGGTTGGTTTGCGTTACGACATGGAATTTCTGGTGCTTCGTCTGGATTTAGGCATGGCCATTCATGATCCTTACGATACAGGAAAAAGTGGTTATTACAATATTCCGAAGTTCACAGATGGTCTAGGATTGCATTTTGCGATAGGTTATCCGTTCTAAAAGTGATAAAAAAGGCACGAAATATTGAAATAATTCGTAGCTTTGCAGTAAACAATAGAATAACTTAATATAAACTCAAAATAAACAACTAATGAAACCTACTCTTTTCTTACTAGCAGCCGGTATGGGAAGTCGTTATGGCGGTTTGAAACAGCTTGACGGACTGGGCCCTAATGGTGAAACCATTATGGACTATTCTATCTATGATGCGATTAAGGCCGGTTTTGGTAAACTTGTATTCGTGATTCGTAAGGAGTTTGAGAATGATTTCCGTGAAAAGATCCTTAGCAAATATGAAGGACATATTCCTTGTGAGTTGGTATTCCAGTCGTTAGACGCTCTTCCTGAGGGATTCACTTGCCCGGCAGAACGTACCAAACCATGGGGTACGAACCACGCCGTGATGATGGGTAAAGAGGCTATCAAAGAGCCGTTTGCTGTGATCAACTGCGATGACTTTTATGGCCGCGATTCATTTATGGCAATGGGCAAGTTCCTGAGCGCTTTGCCCGAAGGAGCTGCCAATACATATAGCATGGTCGGTTTCCGTTGTGGCAACACGTTGAGCGAGAGTGGCACGGTGTCGCGTGGCGTATGTTCAACCGATGCAAACGGACACTTGCAGACTGTTGTTGAGCGCACCAAGATTCAGCGCATGGATGGTGTGGTAAAGTATTTGGACGATGACGATCAATGGGTAGCCATTGACGATAACACTCCTGTGAGCATGAACTTTTGGGGCTTTACGCCTGATTACTTCGCTTATAGCGATGAATTCTTCAAGACATTCTTGAGCGATCCTAAGAATATGGAAAACCTGAAGAGCGAGTTCTTCATTCCTTTGATGGTTGACAAGTTGATTCAAGAGGGTACTGCAACGGTATCGGTACTTGATACCACCAGCAAGTGGTTCGGCGTAACTTATCCGGAAGACCGTCCCGAGACGGTTGCCAAGATACAGGCATTGATTGCAGCCGGAGAGTATCCTGAAAAATTGTTCTGATTTGAAGCGGCATTTCGTATAAAAGGAGCGGCACGACCATGTTGTGCCGCTCCTTTTATGTGATCAGATGGGAGGGGAAAAGCCATTACCCTTGTTTGTTGATGCGCTGGTGAGTTTTTAACAGACATACCTTCTTTGGCAAACAGACTGGGCTGTTTGTTGGAACGAGATGCCCAGTCCGTTAGGTCGGGATGTGGCATGATCTTGTACCTTGGCTGTTGTTAAACGGTATACATACCAACCTCGGACGGTTCGGTAACAATCATTTCTGAACGGCCTATCCGGCAATCAACACAACCTGCTGTACGATCGTATATTCTGTACCGAAGGTAACTCCCGCCTCTCAGAAAAAACTCGTATCTTTGTAACCCAATAATATAGAACAGTAAAGGAGAGAAGTTTTGATATCGGTAGAAGGATTAAAGGTAGAGTTTGGCGCAGAACCGCTGTTTAGCGATGTTACTTATGTCATTAATAAGAAAGATCGTATTGCCTTGGTGGGCAAGAACGGTGCGGGAAAGTCTACCATGCTTAAGATATTGGCTGGTTTGCAACTGCCCACGGCGGGCCAGGTTACGGTACAGCGCGACATAACGGTTGGCTATTTGCCGCAAGTGATGGTGTTGAGCGATTCACATACCGTAATGGAGGAGGCTGAGCAGGCGTTTGAGCACATTCATGAGGTACAGGGTTATTTGGATCGTTTAAACAACGAGCTGGCTGAACGTACCGACTATGAAAGTACCGGCTACCTGGAACTGGTAGAACGTTTTACGCACGAAAACGAACGTTTCCAGCTGATGGGCGGACTTAATTATCGGGCCGAAATAGAACGGACCTTGTTGGGACTGGGATTTGTGCGTGAGGACTTTGACCGCCCGACGAGTGAATTCAGCGGCGGATGGCGTATGCGTATCGAATTGGCCAAGTTGTTGTTGCGTCGTCCGGACGTGCTGTTGCTGGACGAGCCTACCAACCATCTTGATATCGAGTCTATTCAATGGTTGGAGCAGTTTCTGTCCACACGTGCCAATGCCGTAGTACTTGTCAGTCACGACCGTGCATTCATTAATAATGTGTCCAACCGTACGTTGGAGATCTCGTGTGGCCGGGTGATTGATTACCGGGTGAAGTATGACGAATACGTGAAATTGCGCGCGGAGCGTCGTCAGCAGCAACTGCGGGCCTACGAAAACCAGCAAAAAGAGATTGCCGATATAAAGGACTTTGTGGAGCGTTTCCGTTACAAGGCAACCAAGGCCGTACAGGTGCAGAGCAGAATCAAACAGTTGGAACGTATGGAACTGGTACAGGTGGACGAGGTGGATACCTCGTCGCTCCATTTGAAGTTTCCGCCGTGTAGCCGGACGGGAGACTATCCGCTGATTTGTGAGGAGGTGAGAAAAGACTATGGCACGCATTGCGTGTTCAGCGACGTGTCGTTTCGTCTTAAACGTGGTGAGAAGGTGGCTTTTGTCGGTAAGAACGGAGAGGGAAAATCTACGCTCGTAAAGTGTATCATGGGACAAATACCGTTTGAGGGGACACTCACATTGGGACATCATGTGGAGTTGGGCTATTATGCACAGAACCAGGCGCAGTTGCTTGACGATGAACTGACCGTTTTTGACACGATAGACCGTGTGGCCAAAGGAGATATCCGTTTGCGCATTCGCGACATCTTGGGTGCGTTCATGTTTGGCGGCGAGGCCTCCGACAAGAAAGTAAAGGTGCTTTCGGGAGGCGAGCGAAGCAGGTTGGCTATGATTAAGTTGTTGTTGGATCCGGTCAATTTCCTGATTCTGGACGAGCCGACCAATCACCTGGATATGCGGACCAAGGACGTCTTGAAAGAAGCTATCCGCGATTTCGACGGTACGGTGATTGTTGTGAGTCACGACCGCGAGTTCTTGGACGGATTGGTGACGAAGGTGTACGAGTTTGGAGGAGGCCGCGTGCGTGAACATTTGGGAGGTATTTACGACTTCCTGCGAAAAAAGCAGATCGACTCATTGAATGAGTTACATCGCCCGGAACAGGTTACGGTTCATAAAGAAGAAAAGACGGACAATCAGGGCAAGCTTTCGTATGAACAACAGAAAGAGTTGGGACGCAAGTTGCGTAAACTGGAAAAAGCCGTGTCGGATTGTGAAGGGCAGATCAGTGAATTAGAGTCAGCCTTAGCTATTTTGGAAGCACGCATGGCAACAGCAGAGGGGGCTTCCGATCCGGCCTTGTTTGAACAGCACGGCGGATTGCAGAAACAGCTTCAACGAGCCATGGAAGAGTGGGAACAGGCCTCTGAGTCGCTGGAAAGTGCCAAGGAACAAGGCTGATCTGCTTATTTTGAATAATAAATGGAATTATGAAAAAAGTTACGTTCTTTACGTTGGCTATGTTTGCGGCCTCTGTGGCAACGGCTCAGGCGCCTTTGTCTTCTTTAGGTAGCGGCATTTCAGCCGACAATCTGGATCGTGGGACTGATCCGGGAACCGATTTTTATCGTTTTGCATGCGGAGGATGGATGGATAACCATCCGTTGACGGCCGAATATGCTTCGTATGGAGCTATGACGGTGATGAGCGAGACCAATATGAACCGCTTGCATCGGCTGATTGAAGGCTTGTCCCGGAAAAATCAGGTGGCAGGTTCTTTGGAACAAAAAATCGGCACGTTTTATGCATTGGCGATGGACAGTACGCGTTTGAATCAGGACGGCGGTGCGCCTGTTCGGGCTGATTTGGAGCGCATTGCTGCATTGCGCTCACGCGAAGAGGTGATGCCTTTGATGATGGAATTGCTGCGCAAAGGGGCAGGCATGGGATATTTTTCCATTTACACGGAAGCTGATGCGAAGGATAGCAAAATGAATTTGGTTCAGTTGGTGCAGGGCGGCCTGACGTTGGGCGAACGTGAATATTATTTGGACAATGACGATGCAACAGTAAAGGTGCGGAAGGCTTTTCAGGACTATGTTGAGAAGTTGTTTTTATTGTGTGGTGATGATGCGGTTACGGCCCGTCGCAAACAACAGGCTGTGCTTGATATAGAAACCTCTTTGGCTCGTAAAGCTTATACCAATGTGCAACGCCGTGATCCGGAAGCTAATTATCACAAAATAGCTTTTGCCGACTTGCAACGCGATTACGATGGGATAGACTGGACTGCCTGTCTGCGCCATTTGGGATATCCGGCAGTGTCTGCAGTCAATGTGGCGCAGCCAGAACCGTTGAAAGAGGCCGTTCGTATTTTGCTGCATGAACCGCTTGAAAAACAGCAGGCTTATTTAGCTTTTCATCTGATAGATGCTGCGGCAAGCTATTTGAGTGATGAGTTCAGAGCTGCTAGTTTTGGCTTTTACGGGCACGTTATGAGCGGAAGTCGTGAAGACCGTCCACGCTGGAAGCGTGCGGTTGCTGCGGTCGAAGAGGTCTTGGGCGAGGCTGTTGGACGTATGTATGTGGATAAATATTTTCCGGCTTCTTCCAAACAACGTATGCAACAGCTCGTGGGCAATTTACAGGTTGCCTTGGGACAGCGTATTGAGGCACAAGAATGGATGAGCAGTGATACAAAGCAAAAAGCACTTGAAAAGCTGGCTACTTTCCGTATCAAAGTGGGATATCCCGATAAATGGCGCGATTATAGTGGTTTGACTATTCATGCGGATAAATCTTATTGGGAGAACAAGATGGCGGCTTCGGCTTTTGCTTGGGACGAGCAAGTAAGGACTCATGTGAACAAACCGGTTGATCCCGATGAGTGGTATATGTATCCGCAAACAGTCAATGCTTACTATAATCCGGCAACCAATGAAATTTGTTTTCCGGCGGGTATACTCGAGCCTCCTTTTTTTGATGCTTCGGCCGACGATGCAGCCAATTATGGAGCAATAGGTGTTGTCATTGGTCATGAAATGACGCACGGTTTTGACGATCAGGGACGTAAGTATGATAAGGACGGTAATATGAACGAGTGGTGGACAGAGGATGATGCCCGGCGTTTTAAGGAGCGTTCGGATGTGATGGTCCGTTTCTTCGATCGTATTGAGGTGCTTCCGGGTTTACAAGCTAACGGACGTTTGACGCTGGGAGAGAATTTGGCCGATCACGGCGGATTAAAAGTGGCCTATCAGGCTTTCTGCAATGCTACTGGAAAGAAGCCGCTTCCTGTTAAGGACGGTTTTACGCCGGAACAGCGTTTTTTCCTTTCCTATGCAAGTATTTGGGCGATGAATTGCAGGGATGAGTTTATTCGTTTGCGTACTAAAAATGATGTACACGCATTGGGACGTTGGCGCGTTAATGGAGCTTTGCCTCATATTCAGGCTTGGTACGATGCCTTTGGCATAACCGAGCGGTCTCCATTGTTTATTCCTGTCAGCGAGCGTGTCACAATCTGGTAATTATTAAATTTTACTTATGCCAATCATTTTACCTAAAGGTTTACCTATTGTCAGCCAGTTGCGTTCAGAGGGTATTGTCGTATTGGACGAGATCCCGGCCGGACGCCGTCCATTACGTGTGTTGTTTCTTAATATTATGCCCCAGAAAGAGGTTACCGAACTGGACTTTGCACGTGTGCTGGGAGCATCGTCGCTTGTTGTAGAATTGTTGCCGATGAAAATCAGCGGACAAACCTATAAGACCACGCCTATGGCTCACATGGATGCCTTTTACCGTGATTTTGAGACGTTTGAGGATGATTTTTTTGACGGGTTGATCATCACTGGTGCGCCGGTGGAGCATCTGCCTTTCGAAGAGGTGCGTTATTGGCCTCAGTTACAGCATATATTTGATTGGGCCACCCGGCACGTGCGTTCCACCCTCTATGTTTGCTGGGGAGGGCAGGCCGGTTTATATCATCATTACGGCATATCAAAGTATGTGCTTCCGGCTAAGATGTTTGGTGTTTTCCCGCATCGGCAGTTGATACAGGATTTACCTCTCTTTAAAAATATGGAGCAACCTTTCCCTATGCCGAATAGTCGGCATACAGAGGTGCGTTGTGCCGATATTTTGTCGTGTGCGGATTTGTCGTTGGTGGCAGCGTCTGACGAGTCGGGTGCAGGCGTTGTGCTGGCAAATTCAGGTCGTGAGATTTATATCGTTGGACACTTGGAGTATGAACCGGGTACACTCGATAAGGAATATCAGCGTGATTTGGGAAAAGGTTTATCCATAGCCCAGCCTCTCCATTATTATATGCACGACAATCCGTCTGAGGGGGTATCTTTCTCTTGGGGCGATACTGCTTTGCGGTTTTACGATAATTGGTTGCGTTATTACGTGGCGGCCGGTTCGGATAATGTATAAGATGACAGAAGTATGATGAAACCAACCGTTCCCCGTGTCATCGAATTGTTAGCTCCGGCACGTAATGCCGAGATTGGTATGGAAGCAATTCGCCATGGCGCTGATGCCGTTTACATCGGTGCGTCGCGTTTTGGTGCGCGGTCTGCCGCCGGAAACAGTGTGGCCGATATTGGCTGCTTGGCTGCTTACGCCCATCTGTTCGGGGCGCGGGTGTATGTTGCCCTCAATACCATCTTGATGGATGAAGAGTTGACCGATGTCGAGACGTTGGCTTGGGAACTGTACCGGGTGGGTGTCGATGCGTTGATTGTGCAGGATATGGCTTTTCTTAAATTGTCTCTTCCACCCATTCCGCTTCATGCCAGCACGCAGATGGACAACGTTAGTCCCGATAAGGTTGAGCGGTTGGCTGCTTCCGGGTTTAGCCAGGTGGTGTTGGCCCGTGAATTGTCACTTGAGCAGATTGCTGCAATACACCGGCATACGTCGGTTGCGTTGGAGGTCTTTGTACACGGTGCGCTTTGTGTAAGTTTCAGTGGGCGGTGCTATGCGTCCCAGTATTGTTTCGGTCGTTCGGCCAATAGGGGAGAGTGTGCTCAGTTTTGCCGCCTGGCCTTCGATTTGGTCGATCGGGACGATAACGTTGTTTTGCGGCAAAAGCATTTGCTTTCGTTGCGCGATATGAATCGCAGCGAGGCGTTGGCCGATTTGTTGCAAGCCGGTGTCTCTTCCTTTAAAATAGAAGGCCGTCTGAAGGACGCGGCTTATGTTAAGAACGTAACGGCCTATTATCGGGAACGGCTTGACCGGATATTGGCCGGTAGCGACCGTTATGTGCGCGCTTCGCACGGACGCTCCAAGTTTACGTTTACCCCCGATCCGTACAAAAGTTTTAACCGGGGTTTTACCGATTACTTTTTATATGGACGTAAGTCCGATGTCTATTCCTTTCATACACCGAAAGCAATGGGTGAGCCGGTTGGGACGGTAAAGGAGGTGAGAGGAAACAGCTTTACCGTGGCAGGGGTGGCGGCGTTTCACAATGGCGATGGGCTTTGTTTTATGGACGAAGAAGGAATGTTGCAGGGATTCCGAGTGAATCGGGTTGAGAACAATCGCCTGTTTCCGGCAGTTATGCCTCGTAAGCTTGCTCCCCGTATGCCGCTTTATCGTAATTATGACCACCAGTTCGAACAATTGTTGGCGCATCCTTCGGCAGAACGCAAATTGGCTGTTGCTATTTGTTTGCGCGAAACTCCGGAAGGGTTTGCGCTCGATTGGAGCGACGAGGCTGGTCGGCGTATTACCTATGCCGTGGACTGTGCGAAGGAGGTTGCCCGTACCCCGCAGCGTGAGAACTGGCAGAAGCAGCTGGGCAGGTTGGGACAGACGCCCTTTTATCTGCGTTCGTTTACGGTCGAGACAACAGAAGAATGGTTTATTCCTTCCTCCGTGTTGGCCGAATGGCGCCGGCAGGGTACGGATTTGTTGGAACGTGATGCGCGTTTGAAGCATACCTCCGGTTTTGTGGCCCGTCAGGGACAGCTTCCGTCTTTGTCCGGGCAGTTTACTTATTTGGCGAACATATCCAATGCCCAAGCACGTGCTTTTTATTTGGAATCGGGGGCGTCTTCGGTCGATCCAGCCTTTGAATTACAACAACCGGACAAGGCCGTTTTAATGTTCTGCAAACATTGTGTGCGGTATAGTTTGGGTTATTGTCCGGTACACCAGAAAGGGCGGTCGCCTTTTGCTGAACCTTATTATTTGCGGTTGGCTGACGGCCGTCGTTTCCGTCTGGGATTCGATTGTAAGAATTGTCAAATGTTGGTGTATGCGCCGGAACATACTTAATATGGGGCTGTTGTTGCTGGTGGTGTTGTACGGCTTCCTGTCGTGCACTTATACACACCCCGACTTAAGTGACCAGTGGGATCTGACTCCCCAACGGCGCGATTCGCTTTACTTTGCCCGTACGCACCATTATTCGTTGAACTTTAATTTTGAGGTAACGGCCGATAGTCTGTTGCTTCAACGTGGTTTTCCTTCGGGGGGCTATTCCT
>CABSGW010000008.1 GCA_902477365.1 uncultured Prevotellaceae bacterium | reverse complement strand
TCTTCGAATCCACCCTCGAATGCGTAGGCTGTTACTTCCGGATAGTCGTACATGATTCCTTTGATACCGGCTTCGCGCAGGTTGGCATACACTTGTTTCATGTGGGCAATGAAGCCGGGATCGGTAAAGTCGTAGCTCCATAGCATCTTATCCGTCCACCAGTGGTTGAAGTATCCCGAATCGTAACCGCTGACGGCATTAACCCGTTGAAGGAAGCGTTCTGTCTGGTTGATGACACGGAACGGGTCATTGAAGAGCATGTGATCCGGATGTGCCGTGGCATAATCGTCGCTGCGACGTCCCGACTGAAAATAGGTAATGGGAATTCCTCCTTTTTTAGTGATGGCTTCGGCCCAGCTTTTTGTCGTGAGGTAAGGGGCTATGTAGTGTGGTCCTTCGGTTGACATGCCTTCTCCGTACATGGCCCAGTGCTTGTCGTCCCACCAACCTTGCTGGTTGTTGGCACCATAGGCATCCGGTACAAGGCGGATTGCGGTTCTGGTGAAACGGGTGATGCCTGAACGGATGGCATTGTCCATTTCTTCGACAGCCCCTTTCGAGTCATTGAATTTACGGCGTCCTTTCTCGTTGTTGTAAAAACTGGCATACCAAAGACATTCGGTGGGGAAGTCGTATTGGTTTAAACAGATGCCTTGTGCTTGCTTGAGTGTTTTTCCATATTTCTCGAGTGCATGGAAGGGATCTTGGTCGTTGAAACACAGATAGAACCGCTCATTGGGCAGATAATCATCACCGGCATCTACCAGCTTTCCGACCGGATCTTCCGAGAAAAGGCTGAGGTGCAGCCTTGTGTTGTGCTGACGGATCGTGACGAATTTTTCGAACTCGTTGTATGTAATGCCACCCGCTACCAGTAATCGGGTACTGTCGGCCGTTCCGAATCGGGCCAGCAGATTATTGAATGAAGTCAGGACCGGGTCTTGCAATACCAGTGTGCGTGCGCCGCCCGAAGCACCTTCCAGCACTTTGTACTGTTGCTTTGTGTTGAAACCGTTATATACCTGATTGCTTATGAGCGGATAGAAAGCCATTACCTTATAGGGCTTTTGCGTATCATTCTTTATACCCATGTTGAATACCACATAGTCTTGCTCACCATACATGGCCGCCTGCCATACAATGTCTGCATATTGGTCTACACGGATGTGTATGGTTAGGGCTTTTCCTTTTCCCAGCTCATCGCTGATGTCGGAAGCCTGGCAGGTGCGTTTTACAAAACGTTCTTTCGACTGGATACCGCCCATTTGGAAAAACGCATTCTGGACAATTTTTTCTCCTTTGGCATTGCTGATCTCATAAAGACCGTTGTCCAGATTGAAGGATAGTTGTTGTTTACTGTTTTTAAGTGTGACAACACGCCCGGAAACATTGGTTTCCTGTGCATGGATTCCTAGGGACAGCAACGAGCCGATGCCTAATATAAGCCATTGTTTTTTCATCTTGCTAGGTTTCATCAGAAGAGTTTATAGTTTTTCTTTTTTGTTTGCTGCGTACTCTTGTCCTGTAAGGGGACAATTGCAAAAGTAAGGTTTATTTGATTGTTTGCCTGCCTATATATTTGCATATCCTAAAACAATATTTGCCAACCTGTATTTTGAGTCGAAAGAGTAGGTTCATTGATGAAGGCTATGTGTATTTTTCGTAACTTTGCACGCTCAATAGGTAGTGGGGGCTTGGTGAAGCTCTTGATAGTCAAATAAAAGTATATATGGATAACAAACAGAAAGAAAAAGAGTCGCTTTTGATGAAGCGCAAGTTGGACTTGCTGCTACGTACAGGAAAACTGTTGGTAGAGAGTGCCGCAGATACCAACCGGATTGTACGCAACATGAAACGTGTCGCCGCTTTTTTAGGTATTCCGGAAGACAAATTGCATATTCATGTGAATTACACCATGTTACTGGTAAATGTGAGTGACGAGACACACTCGTATTCCAAATTCCAGAAATGTGAAAAACATGGAATTAATATGGACGCGATCTCGGCTGTCAGTAAACTTTCGTGGCGTGCGATAGAACAAGATTACTCGTTGGATAAGTACGAGGAAGAGCTTGAAAAAATACGGACCAAGCCCCGCAATTATGCTACCTATATGGTTGCGACAGGAGCCAGCTTTGCGTGTGGCGGTTTTTGCGTGTTGTTCGGTTGCGACTGGATCGCCTTTTTGTTTGCTTCCTTATGCGCATTTGTAGGCTTCCGCCTACGTGCCCGTTGTATCGAATTTGGTATCAATATTTATATGAGCATAGCCATAGCCGCTTTTGTTGCTACGTGTCTGGCTTATGCCACAACGTTTACGGGACTCTCTTCAACGCCCTATCATCCGTTGTTGGCCTGTGCGTTGTTTATTGTTCCCGGTGTGCCGTTAATCAACTTTGTGGATGATATGATAGACAATTATCTGGTGGTAGGGCTTACGCGTGCCATGAACACCATGCTTATGTTGGGCGCTATGTCGTTTGGTATTGTCTTTGCCATGAAACTGTGTGTAGTGCAGGACTTCACCGATATATCCATGGTGCCTCATGCCGGTTATCTGGTGTATGCTGTGGCTGCAGCCGTGGCTGCAATGGGCTTTTCCATGATATTCAACATACCGCATCGCTTGTTGTGGGTAGTAGCCGTACGCGGTGCGTTGTCGGTTTGTACCCGTAACTTTGTGAATTTCGAGTTAGGGTACGGTATTGTTGTCGGTTCGTTCATGGGAGCGTTGGTGGTAAGCCTTATTGCCGTGAAGGCTGTACATTGGTTTCATGTGCCCAATCACGTGCTTACCATACCATCCGTTATTCCCATGATTCCGGGCGTTCTGATGTATCGGGCTATGTTCGGACTGATTAATATGCAGGGTACAACTGACGAGGTGGCCAAACTGATGTTCAACGGTATTAATTCGGCGCTGATTATTTTGTGTATCGCCTTGGGGGTTGCTGTTCCCAATATCTTTGCACGTCGGTACATAGCGAAAGATCGGCGTAAGTTTCTGGACAAGATCTTGGACGAGCGTCGTGCCCGGGGTAAATTTTTGGAGTGGTAAGTTGAAATAAAACGGATAAGGTTATGAAAAAGATGGAACTCTCCTTGTTGAAGGAAAATGTATTTGACTTGATAGGTAAAGAATGGATGCTGGTGACAGCCGGAACGTCCGATTGCTTTAACACCATGACAGCCTCGTGGGGTGGAATCGGCTTTTTGTGGGGAAAACCGGTTGCGTTCGTCTTTGTACGTCCGGAGCGTTATACACACGACTTTATAGAACAGCATGAACGGTTGACATTGGCCTTCTTGGGAGAAGCCAACCGCGGGGTGCATAAAGTGTGCGGATCGAAGTCGGGTAGGGATACCGATAAAGTGAAGGAGGCCGGGCTGCGGCCTGTGGAAACTCCGACGGGTGCTGTCACCTTTACACAAGCACGGCTTACACTGGAATGCCGGAAATTGTATAAAGCCCCTATTACTCCCGAAGGAATATTGGATGTGGAAACCGTCTCCAGATGGTATAACGACCAGCCGGGTGGAACGTATCACGATATGTACGTGGTTGAAATAGAACAGCTCTACACCGGAGAGGAATAGTACGCCTATTTGTTGTTCGGACAAGGGCATGTCGTGGTAACGTTCTGGGCATCTCGTCAAAACGAGATGCCCAGAACGTTTGCTTAGGTGGGGAAATCCCTATCAACAAATAGGGAAATTCCGTTACGAAAAAACGGCAACTCCCTTCTTTGGTTATCCTTTTTTGTGTAAGTTTGCAACTATTAATGAACTACGGAAAATGAATTGTCTATGAATACGAATTTAAAATCGGCCATGCGGCAATGGCCATTGCTTTGTTTCTTTGTGCTGTGTGTGCCCTTATTGTCGTCGTGCGATGATGATCATTGGCGTATTGAGCGTTATCTGAACGGTACGTGGCAGTCGAATGATGATTTCCATAGTGTCTATACCATTGACTTTTACCGGGATGGGTATGGGCGTATTGAGTCGCGTTATAATGGAATGGTTGAGTATCGGGACCGCTTTGACTGGTGGGCCGATGACTACTATATTTATGTGCGGTACGATTCTGACGGTTATTCGGAAACGTGGGCTTACGATACCGACCGGAAAGGACAGCTCTATATAGAAGGTATAGACGGTGGAGGTACAATCCGCTTTGTCCGCTGGGAGTAGAAACTGTGCGGAAAAACAATGACAACTGTCGCACTTTTCACATTGGGTGAAAGGTGCGACAGTTGCATTAAGTTAAGGGTAATTTAACACTGGTAGCCAATCCGTCTGCCAATAAAGTGGTAATTTTGCGTTCGTTTAAAATGAAACGTTTGTCATGTCACAATTAAAAGGATTCTTCTTCGGCCTGCTTTCTTCGGTTTGTTTTGGCTTTATCCCCTTGTTTACGCTGCCACTTATGCGGAACGGGTTGGGCAATCCTTCTATTCTGTTCTACCGTTTCTTGTTTGCTTCTGCCGCACTGTTTTTAGTGTTGCTGGCACAACGGCGCAGCTTTAAGGTGAGCCGTTCCGAGTTGGTTACCTTATTGTATCTGGCACTTATTTACGACGGTTCGGCCTTGTTCCTGTTGGAAGGTTATTTGTACATGCCTTCGGGAGTAGCCACGACTATTCATTTTTTGTATCCGGTGGTGACAACGCTTGTCATGGTCTTTTTCTATGGTGAGAAGAAACGGTTCAGTACTTTTCTGGCTGTTTTTATGGCGGTGGCGGGAGTGGCCGTTTTGTCGTATGTACCCGGCGGACTCTCATTCAGTCTGAAAGGGGTGGTGATTGTGTTGATTTCAGCCGTGTGTTATGCCCTGTATATTGTACGCGTAAACCGTTCACGTGTACGCAATATGTCAGGGCTGAAACTGGCCTTCTATGTATTGTTTATCGGTATGTTCATTTTTGCGGCCGATGCGCTGAGGCAAGGGGGCATACAGCCTATTCCCAATGGAGAATGCTTGGCAAACTTTGTGTTATTGGGGTTGGTTTGTACCGTGATGTCGAACTTTGCTTTGCTGATATCTGTGAAACATATAGGTTCTACCCTTACCTCTATTCTGGGAGCGATGGAGCCGCTGACGGCCGTGTGCTGCGGTGCGTTGTTTTACAATGAACCTTTCACGTTGCGGGTGGTGGCAGGCATGGGACTGATTATTCCGGCTGTAATCATCATTATCCTGGGGCGTCAGTCCAAAATGCATGTTCGTAATCTGAAACAATTAATCAACCTTACAAATAAAAACAAATCATGAAGAAAATCGTGTGGTGTGTTGTGCTGCTGATGTTGTCTGTTACAACGTCTTGGGCGCAAAAAGGAAAAGAATTTACAGTGCTTCAATGGAACATCTGGCAAGAAGGTACCATGGTGAAAGGTGGTTATGACGCCATTGTCAATGAATTGGTACGCTTGCAGCCCGATTTTGTTACCTTCAGCGAGGTGCGTAATTATCGGAATACAAATTTCATAGCCCGGCTTATAGCTTCGTTGAAGGAGCGTGGGGTTACGTATTATGGCTTTTATAGCTATGATTCCGGATTGTTGAGCAAACATCCTATTACCGACTCGGTTACGGTGCATCCTGAAAAAGGTGACCACGGGAGTATTTATAAGTTGAAAAGTACCATTCATGGGCGTAAGATCGCTGTTTATACAGCCCATTTGGACTATCTGAATGATACGTACTACGATGTGCGCGGTTATGACGGTAATTCCTGGAAAGAAATTCCTATTCCCACCAGTGTGGACGAAGTATTGCGCCGCAATGCATTGTCTTTGCGTGATGAGGAGATTGCCGATTTCTTGGCTTCGGCCAAGCAGGACCTGGAGGACGGGTATTGTGTAATTTTGGGTGGAGATTTCAATGAGCCGTCTCATTTGGACTGGACAGAGGCAACCCGTTACATGTACGATCACCACGGACTGGTTGTGCCTTGGCCGCAGACCGTGTCCTTGGAAAAGGCCGGATTCATAGATTGTTTCCGTACCATTTACCCGAATCCGGTGACTCATCCGGGTATTACGTTCCCGGCCGACAATCCGTTAGTTCCTATTCAAAAACTGACCTGGACACCAAGGGGCGATGAACGTGACCGCATTGACTATCTGTTCTACCAAGGCAAGGGGCTGCAAGTGACCGACTGTAAAGTGTTTGGTCCGGAGGGTTCTATCGCTTATAGCCAGCGTGTAAAGAACCACACTTCGGATCGGTTCATTAAGCCGTTGGATGTATGGCCTACCGATCATAAAGGTGTGCTGGCTACATTCCGCATCAAATAGGCTTGTTCGGATAGAAATAAAAAGCGGCAGACTGATTCTTTGGAACGGAAATCAGTCTGCCGCTCGTTTTTTTATAAAGAAGATAAACCTTGCATTTATTTCAAGTGTTCGTGAAAGAAGGCCTCTATCTTGTCGTAAGGAATAACACCGGCCTGATTATCGTATAGGTCTACGTGGTTGGCATTGGGAATGAGGAGCAGCTCCTTATTGTTTCCTCTTAATTTCTTGAATGCGTCTTCGCTGAAGTATCGTGAGTGAGCCTTTTCGCCATGAATCATCAATACGGCACTACGTATTTCGTCGCTGTATGTAAGTAACGGCATATTGATGAACGAAAGCGATGATGTTTTGTTCCATCCTTCGTTAGAATTGAGTGAACGTTTGTGGTAGCCACGCGGTGTTTTGTAGTAAGCATGGTAGTCTTTTACAAACTGGGGAGCATCTGCCGGCAAAGGATCTACTACGCCCCCTTCACGTTCGTACCAGCCGTTTTTTGCGTCAACGGTACGTTGGGCGTTGAGTTGTTTACGGAGTGCATATCGTTGGTCGGTGTCCATGGCGTCGAAATATCCGTTCGCTTTTACACGGCTCATGTCATACATGGTTGAAGTAACCGTAGCCTTGATGCGTGTGTCAATGGCTGCTGCGTTAAGAGCGATGCCTCCCCATCCGCAGATACCAATGATGCCGATGCGTTCAGGGTCTACATCGTTACGTGTGACGAGAAAGTCTACAGCGGCGGAAAAGTCTTCCGTATTGATGTCGGGAGAGGCCACATACCGGGGTTGTCCACCGCTTTCGCCTGTAAAAGAAGGATCGAAAGAGATAGTCAGGAAACCGCGTTCTGCCATTGTTTGCGCATAGAGTCCTGAGGCTTGTTCTTTTACGGCACCGAATGGTCCGCTTACGGCAATGGCGGGTAGTTTGCCGGTTGTGTGTTGCGGAACGTACAGGTCGGCTGCAAGTGTGATACCGTAACGGTTGCGGAAAGTCACTTTACTGTGGCTGACGTTGTTGCTTTGGGGAAATACTTTATCCCATGTTTCTGTTAAAGATAAATGTTCCATTGTCGTGGTGTTGTTTTGTGCTGTTATGGTTATCGTCCAAAATAGCGATAGTATAATACTTGATAGTGTTTTTATCATCATATCATGTTTTGAATGTTGTTTGATGCAAAAGTACGGACTTTGCTTTGTACCGGGGGTAGACAGATTACGGATATAAAAACCAGAATTACAGATGTTGATGTATATGCTCTCCCTTGCGTTGGATTCATCTTGTACAAGCCCCAAGGATATTTCTTAGCTTGTTAAAAGATGTGAGAAAACTTGCATTTTACTTGTACAGCATTTAATTTTGACAGTTAATAGAGCGCCTTCCGCTTGTGGGAGAGCGAACAACGAAAAACATGAAGTAGCCGTCGGCGGTCGAATGCTGGGCAAAGACGGGTAATTATCAAAAGAATATTAGCATGTTACGAAAACAAATAAAGAATCTGATCGTGTATTCACTCTTGCTCCTGCCTTGTGTTATGCAAGCGCAGGACGATGTGACAAATGCTTTTGACGACCTGAAACGGCAAGGCACGGTGAATGAGCAGGATTCGGAAATGCGTCGTGTGGCTTCGCCGGATGCGGTGAAGAGATTATTACAGGAACATCCGGAAGCCGGTTACTTTTGTTTCACAGAAGACCGGGCGCATGATATCCGCATGACGGATGCAGTGCCGCAGCGTTGGGTGGAGCGGCCGGCTCATGAACGGACCAAATTCAAGAGCGATTGTCTACCGGGAGAGTTCTATACGTGGCAAGTAGGTCTTTTTGCTCCGTATAAAACCATTTCGGACGTATCGGTTAGCTTTGCTGACTGGAAGAATGAGAAGGGACAGAAGATTCCTGCTGCTGCTTTCCGTTGTTTTAACTTGGGAGGTGTCGATACGGATGGGCAATCGTTCCGAAAGACCGTGAATATATCTAAGGGAAGCGTGCAGGCCTTGTGGATAGGGCTTGACGTACCTGTTTCGGCCAGTGGCGTTTACAAAGGAAACGTGACTGTCAAGGCGGTTGGCGCCAAACCGGTAGAGATTGCCTGTGAATTGGCGGTACAAGGTTCTCCTGTCTCCAATCATGGAGATGATGAAGGATGGCGTAAGACCCGTTTGCGCTGGTTGGACTCTTCCATTGGCAATGATGATGAGCCAACTGCACCGTATATTCCGGTTAAGCTACAGAAACAAACGGTTTCTTGGCTTGGAGGGGAGATGGAATTGTCTAAAGAAGGACTTCCGAAGTCGCTGTTTACTTGCTACGATCCAAGTAATCAGTTGAGTGGTCAAAGCCGTAATCAGATATTGGCGGACGCCATGCGTTTTGTGATAGAAACCGAGGCGGGCGAAGAAGTGTTGAAGCCAGGTTCGTTACGGATTACCGAACGGAATAATGCAGCTGTAAGCTGGATGGCAACTCAAAAGAACCGTCACTTCGAAGTGCAGTGTACGGGTGAGTTCGGTTTTGACGGCTTGGTCGATTATCGGTTACAGGTGAAGTCTTTAAGCGACATAAAGGTGAAGGATATTCGTCTGATGGTGCCTTATACCGCCTATGCCGCCAAATACATGATGGGGTTGGGACATAAAGGCGGTTTGCGGCCGGATTCGACAATCTATTGGCGTTGGAACGTTGAAAAACATCAAGACAAGATTTGGATGGGGAATGTAAATGCCGGCCTGAACTTCTGCTTCAAGGATGAAAACTATAAGCGTCCGTTGGTGAATATCTATTATGGATTGGGAAAATTGAAGCTGCCTGTATCATGGGGAAATGCGAACAGGGGCGGTATAGATATCGGTCCTGATAAGGAGGGAACGGTGCGGATGACCGTTTATAGCGGTGAACGTGCGATGCAGAAAGGTGATGTACTTCATTATAATTTCAATATGTTGGTAACACCGGTGAAGCCGCTAAACTTGAGAGAGATGGCAGAAAAACACTTCTATCATTCCAATAGCGACGTGAGTGCCGGCTATATTCCTGCAGCTCTGAAGGCTGGAGCGAACATGATCAATGTGCATCATAAGAAAGACATTTATCCCTTCATTAACTATCCCTATTATGATGAGGCCATTCCTGACTTGAAGTGCTTTATTTCAGATGCGCATAGCAAGAATTTGGATGTCCGTCTTTATTATACCACCCGTGAGTTGACGGTGAAAATACCTGAGCTGTGGGCATTGCGTAGCCTTGGGGACGAGGTGATTCATGACGCCCAGACATGGGAGCGTGTGCAGGAATTACGGAAAAGACGCCCGTACCCTGATCCATCGGAATGGTCCGCATGAATGGTTGAATACAAATCTGAAAACTCATTTCATACCGGCTTGGTACAATGCTTTCAGAGAGGGTAAATATGCAGGCGATATGGATCTTTCTGTTATCACAACACCTGATTCCCGTTGGAATAATTACTATTTGGAAGGGCTGCACTGGATGATAAAGAATTTGGGCTTGGATGGCGTTTATATTGATGACAGTGCCTTAGACCATCAAACGCTGCAACGGGCCCGTCGGGTGATGGATGCTGATGGAAAGCGTCGCCTGATTGATATTCATTCTTGGAATCACATGAACCAATGGGCCGGTTATGCCAACTCGCTGCATCTGTACTTGGAGCTCTTGCCATACGTAGACCGTACTTGGATTGGCGAAGGTTTCGGTGCGAACAATACCTTGGACTTTTGGTTGGTTGAGATGTCCGGCATTCCTTTCGGACTGATGAGTGAAACACTGGATGCCCGCAACGTGTTCCGTGGCATGGTCTACGGTATGCTTCCCCGTTTGCCGTGGAGCGGAAATCCTGTTCCGTTCTGGCAGTTGTGGGATGAGTTCGGTATGAAGGATGCCGTAATGCGTGGGTATTGGGACGAGCGTTGTCCGGTGAAAACAACTAATGCGAATGTTCCGGCCACAGTCTATATCAATGGAAACAAAGCATTGGTCGTTTTGGCAAACTGGACAGATCTTCCGCAAACAACCAAAATTACGGTGAACGAACAGTTGCTTGGTTTTAAACCAACCTCCTATTTGTTGCCGGAAATAAGGGATATACAATGGGGTGGAAAACGCTCTTCCCTGAACCAATGTGAGCTTATGGGACGCAGCGGCATGATTGTTCTGTTAGAGAAATAACCGGCCGTTTCTGTAGACAAGCTTTCTGTGCGCACGCTGATTCTCGTTTTTTATCCGTATCTTTGCTTCTCATAGAAATAGAAATGAGTGAAACCGAAGAATTTGTGCAAGCTTTGCGGCGTTATGTAGAGGTAGAACTGGCTACGTGTGGCGAAGCTCCCGATTATAATACAGAGGCTGTTGAAGTGGTTGATGCCCGTAACCGTCTGTTTCGGAATGTCGGAGCACGCCGGACGGATGAGGCAGAGAATATTTACGCTTTGCGCGATTTGTGCTATGTGGATGATGCGATGAATATTGTTCCCTGCGAAGCACGTTTGCGCAGTGTGGCCCGCAATTTTTTCGGATAAGACACTCTGGTAGCTACACACCTTTGGGTGTTTGAAATGTTAAATGAAAATGGAAGAACAGAAAGAACCTTTTTATCGTCATCGAATTTCAGTGCAATTGCGGTTTAGCGATGTAGACCGTTTCGGGCATGTGAATAACTCCGTTTATTTTTCTTTGTACGATTTAGCCAAGACTGATTATTTGCGGACGGTCTTGAAGCAGGATTTTGAAACGCAACCGGTGGTTCCGGTTATTGCCAATGTGAATGCGGATTTTATTTCTCCGGTGTTTTTTGGTGATCCTATCGAGATAGAAACAGCAGTGATACACGTTGGAAACAAAAGTTTTACGCTGCGTCAGCGTGCCGTTAATACGAAGACTCAACAGATAGTCTGCCTTTGTCAGACGGTTATGGTGTGCTTTTCGCTCGAACAGCAGGTGGCAGTGGCTGTTCCTGATGAGGTAAGGTCGGCCATACAAACGTATGAAACGCCCGAATAATATACAGCTAGTATAAAAGAGAACGTGTTGCCGTTGAAGAGATTTCGTTACGGCAACACGTTTTCTTTTTGGATTAAATCGGACAATTAACAGCCCATTGTTTCCCGATAGAAGTCGAGCATGGAGAAAATACCTTCCTTGTCGGTGTGCTGGTCTATGTGAATGTTTCCGATGTCACTTAACAGCGTGAAATTGATAATTCCAGCCGTATTTTTTTTGTCGTGGAGCATGAGGTCGTACAATGCGTCGTATGCGTGGCAATCAAAAGTATAAGTGCCGTAATACTGTTTGATGAAGTTAACGGTTTGGCGCATTTTCTCGGTAGGAAAACCCATATTACGGCAACTTAAGTAAAGCTCACAAACCAATCCCCAGGCTACGGCATAACCATGCAATACCGGATTGTTCTTTTTTAAAGCCATGCTTTCCAGGGCATGTCCGGCCGTATGTCCTAAATTGAGTGCCTTTCTGATACCTTTTTCGTGTGGGTCTTCGGCTACGATACGTTCCTTAATGGCAATGCTCTCTGCCACCAGGCTTTGAAGCAACGCCCAGTCGGGGTGTTCCAAATCAAAGTTCAGCAATCCTTTCCAGCTGTCAGTATGGCTGATTAGTCCGTGTTTGAGCATTTCGGCATATCCCGAACGCAGGTTCTTCTCGTCCAGTGTTTGAAGGAAAGTGGTGTCTATGATGACCCGTTCGGCTTGTCTGAATACTCCGATTTCATTCTTTAATCCGTTGAAGTTGATACCGGTTTTTCCACCAACCGATGCATCAACCATAGCCAGCAGGGTGGTGGGTAAGTTGATATAGGCGATGCCGCGCTTAAAAGTGGAAGCCGCAAAACCTCCCAAATCCGTGACCATTCCTCCACCTAGATTGATGAGCATGGAATGGCGGGTGGCTCCTCCGTTTCCCAGGCTGGTCCATACATAGGACAATGTTTCCAGGTTCTTATACGTATCAGTTGCTCCAATCACAATGGCCTGTGCCCCGTTCAATAGGCTACATTGTTGCAATAACGGCCTGCATAGCTGCTCGGTGGTTGTATCCATCAAAATAAACAAACGGTCGGGGTTGATGGCTTTTACGGCACTTTCAACCTCCTGATTCAGGTCGTGCGAGAGAATGACAAGTTGCTTTTCCATGTGTACAAAGGTACTTTTTTTTTCTGAAATGTTCATGAACGGGCGGTTTCTTCTTTGTACAAAACCGATTATTAAATACGCCAGTAACGAACCAGGCTGTTTCGGTTTCCGATTATTCGAGATTTGGGGGATATGGTGCTGCATGGTAGTTTTTTGTCGGTTTTTTCAATGAAAGGAAGGAAAACTTCCCTCTCACTTGTAAAAAACGGACTGGGCATCTTGTTCCAACGGACAGCCCAGTTCGTGCTTCGAAGAAGGTATGTGCGTCGTCGTGTATGGGCTTTTCAGTAACTTTCAATCGTATTTCACGCAGGATTTTTCATGTTTAAACTAAAATAGGAAGTGCATGTAAGAAGGTGTATAATATAGTTTTTGGACGTGGATGCGAGCTATTTTTAAAGAGTAAAAAAGAACTTTTTAACGAATCTTACTTAAAAGCACGAATTATAGATTAAACCTTATCTGTACTTTTGTGTCCAAAATACGTTGGATTCTTGATCCGTTGTCGATTGGCGGTCCAACGTAACTACTGTACTAGGAATAAAAACGAACGAATAAAATACAATGAAAAAACTAAGTTTTTTGATTTTGTTGTGCTTCTTATGTGTGGGGGCAGCCCGGGCACAACAGTTTGAAGTGAGCGGTGTGGTGAAAGATCAGGCTACGGGTGAGGCTGTAGAGATGGCTTCGGTTCAGTTGCTGAAGGCCGACAGTACATTTGTAGCAGGTGTGAATTCGAACACATCGGGAACTTTTAAATTGAACGCAAAGACAGCCGGTAACTATTTGGTAAAAATATCGTTTGTAGGTTACGTGACAGCTTACCGTGCGGTGCAATTCACCAAGAAAGCGCCTAAGGTGGCACTTGGAACCATCACGCTGTCCGAAAACGCCATTGCGCTAAAAGGCGCGCAGATCACGGCCAAAGTGGCAAAAGTGGAGATGAAGGAAGACACCTTTATGTATAATGCTGCTGCCTATCGCGTGCCTACGGGGTCTACGTTGGAAGCGTTGGTTGAGCAGTTGCCCGGCGCCGAGGTGAGTGATGACGGTACGCTCACTTATTGCTGTGAGCATTACCTTGATCAACGGAAAGACCGTAAAACAAATTTTGATGAACGGTAAAGACTTCTTCAAAGGCGATACCAAGGTGGCGATGAAAAACTTGCCTACCGAGCTGGTAAACCAGATTAAGGCGTATGACAAAAAGAGTGATTATAGCCAACAAACGGGTATAGACGATGGAGAAGAAGAAACGGTACTTGACATCGGGTTGAAACGCGAGTTGAAGTCTACCATTTTCTCTAATGTCGATCTAGGTTACGGATCGAAAGACCGTTATACCGGAAAATTCTTTGGCAATTATTTTAATGAGCGTACCCGTGTAACTCTGTATGGATCGGCCAATAACGTGAACGACCGTGGTTTTGGCGGCCGAGGACGTTGGGGCGGTGGCGGCGGACTGACTGCCAGCAAAATGGCTGGTGCCGACTTTAATTGGAATAACGGGAAAACGGATAAAGAAAATGGAAAATTTGAGGTGGGTGGTAATGTACGTTACAGCCATTCGTCCAGCGATAATTTATCGTGGGGTAATTCAGAAACCTTCTTGACGGGCGGTTCAAGCAGTTCGTTTGCAAACAATCGGAGCAACAGTTGGAATCACTCAACTAACGTGAATGGTAGTTTCCGTTTGGAGTGGAAACCGGATACTATGACAACCATCATGATGAGTCCCAGTTTCTCACATTCCGAATCAACGAATGCTTCGGTAAGCCGTTCGGCAACGTTTAATGCCGATCCTTACCTGGTGCCGGGTATCGTAGATCCGTTGGAGAGCGCGTTTGCGGCACTTATGGACGACAGTCTGCGCAAGATAACGGTCAACACAAACGACCGGCAGTCTATGGGCGATAGCAAAAGCGACAATGTCAGTTTATGGTTTATGGCTGTGCGGCGGCTGAACAGTATGGGGCGTAACGTATCGTTCAATGCTTCGGCCGGATACAGTAAGAGCCAGAGCAATTCGTTCAGTATATCCGATATCAAGTATTTCCAACCCAATGCGGAAACTCCGTATCGTTACTCCAACCAATACAACGATGCTCCTTCCAAGAACTGGAATTATAACATGCGATTTAGCTATAGCGAACCTTTGTCTAAATATGCCCATTTGCAGTTGCGTTATCGCTTCAGCTATAAATATTCGGATAGTGACCGGTCACTTTATCAGTTTGGCGATTCGTTAGACAATTGGGCGATTACGCGTCCTCCGTTGGGAACATTGCCTTCAACAGCAGACTCAATGGCTATGGCCCGCGATGTGCGTAACAGCCAGTATGCTACTTATAAAGATTATGACCATAACATTTCGTTGGGGTTGCGTTGGATTAAGGATGCTGCCAGTCTGCATGCCAGCATTGACTTTCAGCCGCAGACAACCGAGATGAGCTACGAGCGTAACCGCTTGGATACGGTGATAACACGAAACATCTTTAAAGTATCGCCCAATGTACGCTTCCGCTACAAAATATCGAAGACCAGTCAGTTGGATGTGCGTTACCGGGGATCTTCTTCCGAACCGTCTATGACCAATTTGTTGGATGTGACGGACGATTCGGACCCGCTGAATATCACCAAGGGCAATCCGGGGCTGAAACCTTCGTGGACAAACAGCCTGAATGTGTTCTATAACAATTACATTGTCGACAAACAGCAAGGATGGATGGCCAGTGGTTCGTATTCGCAAACATCCAACAGCATCAGCAATGCCATGCATTACGATGAAGAGACGGGTGTGCGTACCACGCGTCCGGAAAATATCAATGGTAATTGGAATGCACGTGGAGACTTTATGTTCAATACGGCTTTTGGCCCGGAAAAAGCGTTTAATGTCAGCACCTTTACTAATTTGAATTATAACAATTCCGTGGGATACATCAGCACGAACAATGACGACCAGAGTCATAAAAACACTACCAAAACATTGGGCGTAGGCGAATTTATCCGCAGCAGCTATCGTAACAGCTGGCTGGAAGTTGGTTTGAAAGGTGGCTTGAACTATCAGCACTCACGTAACAAGTTGCAGAGCAATGCCGACATGGATACCTATAACTTCAATTATGGCGGTAATGTACAGTTCACCTTGCCTTGGAACATGCAGCTGGCGACTGATTTCGGTATGAGTAGTCGTCGCGGTTATTCTGACAATGCAATGAATACGAATGAGTTTATCTGGAATGCACAGTTATCTCAGAGTTTCTTGAAAGGTAATGCTGCTACGTTGAGTTTTCAAATCTTCGATATTTTGCACGAACAAAGCAATGTGTCTCGTGTCATCAATGCCCAGATGCGTAGCGACTCATGGAGCAATGCCATCAACAGTTACTGCATGGTTCATTTTATCTACCGTTTGAATATTATTGGTGGAAAACAGGCAAACGAAGAAGGTAAACGTGGTGACCGCAGAGGTGGTCCGGGCGGACACCGTATGTCCATGCCCATGATGCGTATGGGAAGGCCTATGCATTAATCTTGTACGGATATAGAAAGAAGAAAAGCCCGGACGCATAGTGAGCGTTCCGGGTTTTTTCTTTATATTTGTCCATCTTAGATGTAGGCTTATGTGGTTTTATGTGCTGATATGGTCCTTGTTAATATTTTACGGAGTCGTATTGTTAGGTACGATTCTGGTAGTAATATTGGACAACAGGCAGCCTGTTAAGACCGTTGCCTGGATTTTGGTGTTGGTTTCTTTGCCTTTTTTGGGATTGATCTTGTTCTATTTCTTCGGACAAAATATCCGTAAAGAACGTTTGATAAGCCGGAAGAATGTGCAATTGTTGACGAGGAAGAGCCTGACAGGCTATTTCACACAACCCCCTTATCGTGTAGCACCGGAATATGTGCGGTTGGTTCATTTTTTTGAGAAACAGAATTTATCCCTTCCTTTCGGTAATAATGAGTTGGCTTTTTACAATGAAGGAGCTGATTTTTTGCATAGTTTGCTGCATGAAATAGCCCAGGCCCGTCACCATGTACATCTTGAAACGTATATTTTTGAGGACGATGAAGTGGGGTGTCTGGTGCGTGACGCTTTGGTGGCCAAGGCTGTTGAAGGAGTGGAAGTGCGTTTGATGTATGACGATGTAGGTTGTTGGGCCGTGAAACAGCGTTTCTTTGATGACATGGCCCGGAAAGGGGTTCGTGTACAAGGTTTTATGCCGGTTCGTTTCCCTCGGTTTACCCATAAAGTGAACTATAGGAACCATCGTAAGGTGTGTATTATTGATGGAAAAGTGGGCTTTGTAGGAGGAATGAACCTTGCCGACCGTTATATGGGGAAAGCATTGGGCGATCAGGCCAAATTGTGGCGTGATATGCATCTGTGTATTCGGGGTGGGGCAGTGTATGGATTGCAGCGGTCATTTCTTACAGACTGGTTCTTTATGACCCAGATATTAATAACCGATGCGCGTTACTATCCTCCGGTTGAGACCATATTCCATGATTCGGAGGCTGTGGTGCAGATTGTTACTTCCGATCCGGTTGCCAACTGGCCCGAAATTATGTATGGTTTTACATGGATTATTCAGAATGCAAAACGTTATGTCTATATTCAAAGTCCTTATTTCATGCCCACAGAGCAGGTGTTGACAGCCTTACAGACGGCGGCCATGTCGGGAGTAGATGTGCGTTTGATGGTTCCTGAACGTCCGGACAGTCGTTGGTTGCGCTGGGCCAATGAGTCTTATTTTGCCGAAGTGTTGGAGGCCGGTGTCAAAGTGTATTGTTTTCAGCCCGGTTTTCTGCATTCCAAATGTTTGGTGGTAGACGATATGCTGACAACAGTAGGATCTACCAACATGGATTTCCGCAGTTTTGAGAATAATTTCGAGATGAATGCCTTTATATACGATGAGGCAGCGGCACTGAAAGTCAGGAAATTATTTGAAACTGATTTGAAATGTTGTACACAACTTGATTTGGACAAATGGCATCAACGCTCTTATATGCGTCGTTTGCGTGAGTCGTTTGTACGTATTTTTTCGCCTTTGCTGTAACTTCTACCGGAAGAAAGAAAAGTTCACACTGCCATAAGCACGATGTTCGATGAAATGCGGATGGAGTGAGAAATCGTATTGTTTGCCATGTTCCAAAACAAAAAGTCCCTCAGGATTGAGCAATTGTTTTTCGAAGATGAGATCGGGCAAAGTGGAAAGTTCTTTCAGAGCATAAGGTGGGTCGGCAAAGATAAAGTCAAATGTAGTCTTACAACGGTTGATAAAGCGCAATGCGTCGGCACGCAAGGGAATGCAGTTTTCTTCTTTCAAGTATCTTAATATTTGCACAATGAATGCATGGTGCTGGCTATCCCGTTCTACGGCAATTACTTGCTGGCATCCGCGTGATAACATTTCGAGGGTGATGCTTCCGGTTCCGGCAAAGAGATCCAGTGCCATCAGGCCTTCCATGTCCAGGTAACCGTTTAGTACATTAAACAGGTTTTCTTTGGCAAAGTCCGTGGTAGGACGTGCTTTGAATGAATGGGGGATGTCGAAGTGACGACCTTTATATTTTCCAGTAATGACACGCATGACGCTAGAATGTTTGTAAGAGTTTGGTGATCATATCGTAAGGTATGCCTTCTTGTTGTGTAACAGGATGTCGGTTGTACTCGGCAGAAGGCGTAATGGGGCAGACCTGTTGCACATAGCGATGCAGTTCGGGTGCGAGTCTGTTACGTATGGAGGTGTCGCCAGCCAAATAAATTTCATCTTCTACAGCGTTCCAACCCACTTGTTTGAATATGAAAAGAAGGTAGTATGTTGCGTCCGCTTCACTGCATATGGGGAATGTGTTTGCCAGAAGCAGACGTCCTCCGTCGAATGCAGTCACATCCATTTCTTTGTCGTGTAAGTAGGCATATAGCCGACGGCCCATTCCGCAACGGCCTTTTTCGGCAAAATGGGTCAAAACGGAAGTCATGGTATTGCTATATAAAACCGTTCCGAAGTGTTCCTCTACTTGGCGGCATACGTTTTCGTGCAAACCAAAGAGCAATACGGTATTCTGTGAAGGTATGGTATCATAAAATACCTTTTTTTGTTCGCTATCGGCCATGTTGTACTGATAAATGGTGTGGCAGTCTTCTTCGAGAAAATCGTTGAGAGGTACTAATGTATAAGGTGTGTGTACAGATACATGGACACGTTTGTAGGTTTGTTGCGCCAGTGGTTCTTTGGATAAAATGTTGCGCACATTGATAGCTAGGGAGGTTGTAGGAGCGACAACATGTGTCTGAAAGCGGAACGCAAAACCCGTTTCCGGTTCATAATGCGCAAAGGTCAGGCCTAATGGGCTGATGCGCAGATGCAGTGTGTGGGGGGAACTTCCGTTCATAAACAATGTGTATTTAATCAAGTTGGTGCAACAACGAGCAAAAGTAACGAAAAAATGGCAGTTGGGCAACTCTCGGACTTTTTCACTTTTGTTTTTCTTCCAATCATTGCAATATACATCGAAAAAACGCTGTTTTAACACTTCGTCTTTTACTTTTACGTTTGTTCTTGTACTTATTCCAATTAGATTTTTTATCTTTGCTCTTGCAGGCAGAATGGACTGTGTGCACAAAATAAAGAAGAATATGAAAAAATATGTATGCGACCTCTGCGGATGGGTATATGATCCCGCACAAGGCGATCCTGATGGTGGCATCGCTCCAGGCACAGCGTTTGAAGATATTCCCGAAGATTGGGTTTGCCCGCTTTGTGGGGTAGGAAAAGACCAATTTTCAGAGGTTACGGAATAACCGTGCTGTGTATAGAAATAAGAACGGATGTCCTGTTTTAGGGATATCCGTTCTTGTTTTGGTTGCCCGAGACGATTCTTTTATGTAAATTCGCATCTATCAGGTTTGGATGACATTGTCTTGAAAATGGAGGACGGTTGTTTCCGGATTTTGATGCTTCTTGTGTATGGAAGAAGTGGAATGAACCCTTTATAATAGACTAAAAACGAATAAGCATGTTGACAGATGCGTTGCGTGATTGCATGCTGGCAGAATTGCCCTTTGAACCGACAGAACAACAGGTTGGGGCAATGACTCATTTGGCTACTTTTTTATTATCGTCCGATGATGGAATTTTTGTATTGCGCGGTTATGCAGGAACGGGTAAAACGTCATTGATAGCTGCGTTGGTCCGCACATTGAACGTGTTGCATCGTCCGGTGGTGCTGATGGCACCGACAGGACGGGCAGCAAAGGTTTTTGCTGCTTATTCCGGTTGTCCGGCTTACACGATTCATAAGGTGATTTATAGGCAAAAGAAGTTTGAGGGCGAATATTCAGAGTTTACACTGGGTTTTAATAAATTGCGACATGCTCTGTTTGTAATAGATGAGGCCTCTATGATCGCAAATCAAGGCGGAGGATGGTTAGGCACTCAAAACTTGTTGGACGATTTGTTGCGTTTTGTAGCTGAAGGGGAGGGGTGTCGTGTGTTGTTTGTAGGCGACACAGCTCAGTTGCCTCCGGTTGGAGAGGACGTGAGTCCGGCACTTTCCGTTTCGTGTTTGAAGGGATATAGCCCGCGTGTGTCGGAATTTGAATTGACCCAAGTGGTACGGCAAGCTGTAGAGTCGGGAGTGTTATGGAATGCAACGGTGTTGCGGCAACTTCTGACAACGGAAGCCGAGCGGGTGTTTCCTTATATCAGAGGTTGGGGCTTTTCTGATGTGGTGTTTTTATCGGGAGCTGATTTGATTGAAACCCTGGAAGGAGCTTATCAAAAGGTAGGGGTTGAGGATACGATTGTGGTGACTCGCTCCAACAAGCGTGCCATTGTATATAATAACGGTATTCGCGGACGCATTTTTGATAGAGAAGGGGAGTTGGTACAAGGAGAACGGGTGATGGTTGCCAAGAACAATTATTTCTGGATAGAACAGTTTGCCAAATCAAATCCGGAAGAAAATGTGCCGATAGATTTTGTAGCCAATGGAGATACGGCAGAAGTGAGACGCGTGCGTAATGTACATGAACAATATGGTTTTTGTTTTGCGGATGTCTTGTTGCGTTTTCCTGATTATAATGATTTCGAGATGGAGTTCAGGGTGTTGCTGGATACATTACAGAGCGAAGCGCCGGCGTTGTTGCGTGAACAAAGTGAACGGTTGTACCAGTCTGTATTGCTTGATTATATGGATATTCCACAGAAACGTGAACGCATGAAACGTTTGCGGGAAGACCCTTATTACAATGCCTTACAGCTTAAATATGCCTATGCTGTGACGTGTCATAAGGCCCAGGGTGGTCAATGGCGGAATGTGTTTATTGATCAGGGCTATATTACAGAAGAGATGTATAATCTTAGTTATTTGCGTTGGTTATACACTGCCTTTACGCGGGCAACGGAGAAACTTTATTTAGTGAATTGGCCGGAAACACAGCGCATGTTACCTCAAGAGTAATGAGTATGAATAGAAACGGATTAGAATATAAAAAAATATTATTGATTGGGGCTACCTCTGGAATAGGTGCAGCCTTAGCCGAACGTTATGCCGCCAGAACCGAGAAAATAGCCGTTACGGGTAGGCGGGAGGATTTACTCAGCGCATTTTGCGCGAAGCATCCTAATGCGTGTTATGGTGTAGTAGATGTAATGCAAGCACATGATGCGGTGGTGAGGTTACAACAGTTGGTGGAACTGATGGGAGGAGTCGATTTGATTTGGTTGTGTGCTGGAGTAGGGACGATGAATGCACAGTTGGACTTTGAGCAGGAAGAGCCGGCCATCCGTACCAATGTTTGGGGCTGGACGGCGATTTCCGATTGGGCATATACATTGTTTGAACGGCAAGGATTCGGTCATTTGGCTGTGATTAGTTCGATTGCCGGTACGTGTGGATTGTTTCCCGCACCGGCTTATGCTGCTTCTAAAGCTTATCAAATAAGCTATTTGGAGTCATTACGGCAACGTGCTTTTCTTGCCAAGAAGCCGATATTTGTAACTGATGTTCGCCCCGGGTTTGTACGTACTCCTTTATTAGGAGATAAAGAACCTTATGTGGGTATTGTATCGGTCGATAGGGTTGTACCTTGTATGATACGTGCGGTTGATAGACACCGTGGTGTATTGATTGTGCCGGGAAGGTGGAAGCCGGTTGTGTGGTTTATGAAACTGCTTCCAGTACGTTTATTAGCTTGGATTTTAGGTAAATTAGTTAGTAAGTAATAAATGGTTATTAGTCACAGAATTTGTTGTATGAGAGACGTTTTGCTCGTTTTGGGAAGAGGTGTTGGTCAGGTAATGTTTCAAAACAATGCTTTTTCAGGTTTATTGATGTGGATTGGGCTATTGTGTAATTCATGGGTGTTGGCGTTGTTGGCTTTGGCAGGAAATGCCGTGAGTACGTTTGTCGCTTGGTTGTCAGGATATAGTAAAGAAGATATTCGTGATGGGTTGTATGGCTTTAACGGGACGTTGGTGGGGATTGCGATTGGTGTATTCTTTCAGTTGAATCCATGGACTATTGGTATGCTTGTGTTGGGAGCGGCTTTGTCTACCTGGATAGCTCGTGCATGGATGCAACAACATCGACTTCCTGGATTTACAGCTCCTTTTATTGTGGTGGTTTGGTTGCTGTTGTTGGGCTGTGTATGTTTTCAGTCGGATTGGTTGTTACCAAGCGTACAGCCTGTAGAACAACCAACGGTCCAATGGTTCCAGGCTTTTAGTTTGAATGTCGGGCAGGTAATGTTTCAGGGCAATGTCTTTTCTGGTTTATTGTTTTTAGCAGGAATATTGGTAAATGCACCGCTTCAGGCTGGCTATGCCGTATTGGGTGCTTCGTTGCCGTTGTCTATGGTTTTCTTTATGGGAGGCGATTATCTTTCTTTTAATACCGGTTTGTTTGGGTATAATGGTGTGTTGTGTGCGTTGGCATTGGGAGATCGCTCTATTTCAGGATGTTGGTGGGCTATTTTAGCGGTCGTTTTATCCGTAGTTTTACAAGTAGTGGGTATGTCATGTGGAATCACAACGCTGACCGCTCCATTTGTCTTGGCTGTTTGGATTGTATTGTGTGTGAAGCAGTGTTGTAAACAAAGGTAGGTTAAATAAATGTCGATGTATGTAGCATCGAATCTGAAAAATAATATCAATGGAAAATACAAAAAGAAAGAATGGAATGATTCAGATTCAGTATTATCAGTCTCCTTGTGGCGAACTGGTACTAGGTTCTTTTGAGAATCAACTTTGTCTGTGCGATTGGATGACTGAAAAATATCCAGAGAAGGTTGATGCAAGACTAACAAGAATCTTGCAAGTCGATTATGAGGTGAATACGTCCAATGTCATTCAACATGCAATGGTGCAGTTGGATGAATATTTTAATGGTGTTCGGAAGGTTTTTGACATACCATTGCTTTTTGTGGGTACAGAATTTCAGAAAAAGGTGTGGCATAAATTATTAGATATACCTTATGGAAGTACGGTTTCATATGGAGCGTTGGCTGGTTTGCTAGGTATGCCTAAGGCAGTTCGTGCCGTGGCTGCCGCTAATGGAGCCAATGTGATTTCAATTTTTGCACCGTGCCATCGTGTCATCGGAAGTAATCATAAATTGACCGGTTATCGCGGAGGCCTTGCAGCGAAGCAACAGTTGCTGCAATTGGAATCAATGGATAATAAGGTATTATAAAAAATAAAATGCAATAACACATAAGATATTTGTGTTATTGCATTTTATGTCGGAAAGAGGCGATTCGAACGCCCGACCCC
>CABSGW010000007.1 GCA_902477365.1 uncultured Prevotellaceae bacterium | reverse complement strand
ACCCTGTTTACATCGGGATTAAAGTATTGGCAAACCGCCGTAGCAGCCTTGTCTACCGCAGCCAATGACTTTTTCAAAGGTACTTTATAGTCCAGTGCTTCGCCTGTGTACGAGATGAATACGGTTGGTATCATCAGGGTATCGCCAATAACGAATACCGGTGAGGCAGGATCCCAGGCCGAATAGCCTCGTGCCTCGAATGTGCTGCGGATACCGCCATTGGGAAACGATGACGCATCAGGCTCTTGTTGCACCAACTCTTTTCCTGAGAACTCCTCTATCATGCCTCCTTTAAAGTCGTGTACGATGAAGGCATCGTGCTTTTCGGCTGTTCCTTCCGTCAAGGGCTGGAACCAGTGGGTACAGTGTGTTACGCCCAATTCCATAGCCCATTGTTTCATTCCATAGGCCACTTCGTCGGCTACTGTACGGTTGAGCGGTGTGCCGTTTTCAATAACGTCACGCAGTTTCTTGTAGGTATCACAGGGCAGATATTTGAACATCTTTTCCTGGTTGAATACGTACTTGGCGAAGTATTCGGATGGACGCTCCGCTGGAGCAGGAACATCAATGGCTTTTTTCTTAAAAGCCTCTTCCACAACTTTAAATCTGAGCTTTGACATAAATCGATTCGATTAGAATTTGTATGTTGTCACAAAAACAATGCAAAAATACGCATTTCTAAAAAGATGGAAGCCCGTTAGATTAATTTTATTTCCTCAATGAAGCTTTTCGTTTGTTTCTTACTTGTTATTTCGTACAATCGCTTATATTTGTCCTTGAAAATAAAGAGAAAGATTATGGAATGGGATTTTGTGTTACGCTTGTTTGTTGCGGGGGCAATGGGTGCTCTTATCGGCTTGGAACGGGAATACCGTGCCAAGGAAGCTGGCTATCGGACCCATTTTTTGGTCGCACTGGGTAGCGCGCTGATAATGGTGGTTTCGCAGTATGCGTTTGTTGAGTTTGCGGGAGTAAAGGGATATCAGTTAGATCCGGCGCGTATTGCGGCACAGGTTGTTTCGGGCATCGGTTTCATTGGTGCGGGAACAATCATTTTTCAGAAAAACATTGTGCGCGGACTTACTACAGCCGCAGGTATTTGGTCTACATCGGGCATTGGGCTGGCGATTGGTGCGGGTATGTACGGACTGGGAATAGCTGCGATGGGATTAACCCTGGTGGGACTGGAGGCTTTGACTATTGCGTTTAAAAGTTTGGGCATGCGGAGTGCAGCCATCGAGTTTGCTACTACTGAGCGCAGTGCCTTGAGGCGTTTGGGCGACCGGTCCAATCAGGATAAGTTTAAATTGGTTTCGTGCGAGATTGATGAACAGCGCAGGAATGGTGAAGTGTTGTATGTAGTGAAAATGGTTGTGAAGATGCGCAGCATTCATAGCGAAGGTGAATTGCTCGATTTATTATTGGACGATCCTGCTTTGGAGATTCGGCGTATCGAGTAAGCTCTTGAATGAAAAGCGATATCCGCTTGAATGGATAGGAATCTCTTCAAGCGGATATCGGATATATTGGATGAGTTGTTCTGTCGCTTAATCTATGAAGCGGCGGGTCAGGTCTTCAAAACAGTCAATACGGCGGTCGCGTAAGAAGGGCCACCAACGGCGTACATTTTCACTGCGCTGCATATCTACTTCAACCAGCAGGTTTTCTTCTTTTTGACAGGAGGCCTGTGTCAGTAATTCTCCTTGAGGTCCGGCCACAAAACTGCTTCCCCAAAACTGAATGCCATTGGTTTGTCCTGATGGATCTGTTTCGTGTCCCGTTCTGTTTACCGCAATAACCGGTAATCCGTTGGCAACGGCGTGGCCACGTTGTACTGTGATCCATGCTTCGCGCTGACGTTGTTGTTCCGCTTCTGTATCGCTGCTTTCATAGCCGATAGCGGTGGGGTAGATCAATAATTCTGCACCTCGCAGTGCCATCAGTCTGGCGCCTTCGGGATACCATTGATCCCAGCATACCTGTACGCCGAGTTTTCCCAACGAAGTTTGGATGGGGACAAAGCCTAAGTCACCCGGTGTGAAATAGAACTTTTCGTAATAAGCCGGATCATCGGGAATGTGCATTTTGCGGTATGTTCCGGCCATGCTCCCATCTGTATCAAACACAACGGCGGTGTTGTGATATAGCCCGGGTGCGCGACGCTCGAAGAGAGAGGTCACCAAGACCACATGAAGTCGGGCTGCCAATGCACTGAACAGGTCTGTTGAAGGACCGGGAATCGATTCTGCCAGGTCGAATAAGTCAGTCTCTTCTGTTTGGCAGAAGTATAATGAATTGTGTAGTTCCTGTAATACGATGAGCTGTGCACCCTTTTGTGCCAATTCTTCAATGTTCTTTACCAGTTTGTTCTGGTTGGCCGTGCGGTCCGCAGTGTTGGCCTGTTGCACCAAGCCTACTTTTATCTTTTTTGGTTTCATGGAGTTTGTATGTTTTGCTTTTTCAGTGTTCCTGCCGGATATTGCATGGTGACGCAATGTAATGACCCGTGTTGTTTGATGAGTACGCGGCAGTCTATGCCTACGAGGTCGTATTTGGGAAATGCGCGTTGCAACACACCGCAGGCCTGTTCATCGTTTTCGGGTTGTCCGTAAGTAGGGTAAAGTATGGCCTCATTCAATATCAGGAAGTTGGCATAGGTTGCCGGTAACCGCTCGGCATGGGAATGCTGTGCAGCTTCTTCGGCTGTCAGCAGTTGTCCGTTGGTGGTGTCGGCATAAATGGGCACAGGCATGGGTAGCGGGTACAATGTATACGCATTTCCATCAGCCTGTCGGAAAGTTTTTAGTTGCTCTTCCATACGCTTTAGTGCATTGTAGTGCTCATCTTGTGTATCGGTACATTGTACATAGACAATCACCCCGTTCGGACACAACCGGGCCAATGTATCGATGTGACTGTCCGTATCGTCTCCACTTAGGTATCCGTGATCCAGCCACAGCACGTTGTCGGCAGAGAAATAGCGGCATAGTTTCTCGGTCAGTTCTGCTTGGTTGTACTGGGGGTTACGGGTCGGTGTGAGCAGACAGTCAGATGTTGTAAGTAATGTTCCTTTTCCGTCGCTTTCTATGGAACCTCCTTCCAAAACAAAATCCAGGTGGTCGGCGTATGTCCCGTTAAGCCAGCCGGCATCAAACAGTTTCTTGTTGATGGCGTTGTCCAGTTGCGCCTCAAATTTGTTTCCCCATCCGTTAAATTGAAAGTCGAGCAGCTCTGGGCCATGTTCTCCCAAAACCGTCATGAATGCATGGTCTCGTGCCCATGTGTCGTTTGTCTCGCATGAAAAAAAACGAATGTTCTCCATTACTTGACGGGGCAACTGTTCGTCCAGCAACTTCTTTATATCATTCGTGTTCGGGCATACAATAAGCAGAGGTTGACGTCGGGCTATCTCGTAAGCCAAACGCAGGTAACATGCCGTCACTTCGTCCAGCAGATAGTTCCAGTCAGTGCCCTCATGAGGCCATGTCAGCTGCACGCCGCTTTGTGCATGCCATTCGGCCGGCAGGGTGCGTTGGCATATTTCGGTTTGTGCTTTTTGTCCGCCTTGAAATACCAGTTGCAGGGTTTGCTCTGCCTTTTGCTGGGACGAAGGATGTGGAGTTTGTAGAGGCATAATCTTTTTCCATTACATTTGCTAACTCTACAAAGATACAAACAAAAAACGAAAAGAATGGGCTTATCAGGCCCTTTATTAGGACAATCTAAACTAAAGAAACGGTTACCTGTTATCATTGTCTGGCAACCGTTTCTGGAATAAGTAACTACGTTTTGGCATTAGTCGTACCACGACCATATACCACCGTTTCCGCCACCGTCATCATCGTCGTCGTTATAGTCGTCTTTGTCCAATTTCTGTAAAAATTGGCTGCTAGCGGCAATCATGCCTTCTGTTTCCATCTCATAGCACTCCATGGTGGGTGCAACGTATTTTTTTTTCATGATGTTTTAGAATATAATTTTTTTACCGTTAATGATATAGATTCCTGGAGTAAGGACACCGCTCAACTCTGTCCACTTTTTATCCCGACACACCAGCTTGCCTTGCAAGTCATACACCGTTACGGGTTTGTCGGTTTGCGTGACGGGCGTCAGTCCTGTAGGCAAGTCGTCTACCAAGTTTGTTGACAAGTTGTATTGTTCGTCCATGTCAGGCAATACGACTGTCTTTATTTTCAGGTAAGAACGGAATGGCCCGAAGCGACCGTTCTTGTTGGCGGTGAACTTACCGCCCGATAAGCCATACATGTACACGTCTGCATTCGATGTTCCTTCAAGCTCTTGGTAAGTACCTCCCAGTTGTACGTCTCCCTCATATAACGCTTTCACCCACGGAGTTGTACCTTTCACTTCGGCATTTATTCCGGTTAGGTTCACAAAGGGTTGGGCAACGGAACTCTTGATAATACGTGGTTCAGTGGATATGATCGTTTTTGATTCCGAGAACGTAAGTGCTCCAGTGGATGAGTTGTATCCATCATCGTCCAATTGGTTGATGATAACCGAAGGGATAATTTTATTTTGGACAGTGAAAGGTAAGCACACCGAAGACCATTTTCCTGGCGTAAAGGTCCGGTTATACGATACGTCGGTTGCTTTAAAATCACGAATGTTGTCAAAAGGATACCCTTCTTTCAATACCAGCTTTTTGCACACTCCGTTTGAAACGGTATTAATTGTATTGACCAGCTTCTGTGGTTTGGAATCGTAAAACAAACAATTAGGATTTCCTGTTTCGATCTTTGCGCCTGCGGGTAGGTTAGCTCTTGTTACATCTACGAACGTTATCCTTTTGTTCTTTTTCAGTTCTTCCAGTAGTGTAGTCCATGCCTGTTCGTCATACGTTCCACATAAGAGTATTCTTTCTGCATCGCATATTATTTCTGGAGCAGGTTCATAAGCTTGATAGACACAGATGTCATCGAGAAAGATCGGCTTTTTTTTAATGGAACTATTGCTTTTGTTTGCCGGATAGAAAGTCAGTGTGAGATTTTCTTTAGCAATAATTTCGTCTGTTACTTCAATAAAATTGAATTTTGAAGGACTGATTGGCGTTCCAAAAGTGATATTCATTGTATTGTCAGCGTTGTGTTTCATTCCAATACGAATTGTTCCTGCATTATACCACCCTCCGGCTCTAAAAGTAACGAATCCACGGCCTGATAGTGGGATGTTGGGAATGGTCAAATATCCTTCAGTGTCCGATGTAACTCCAATACGCACACATTGATTGGCTTGAAATACTTTACTGTATAGGTCATCTCTGCCATCAATTTCAGATCCGCTTCCATCCCACACATTATCATTCCCACCCATGTTTCCTACATAATAATCAAAATTTTCCTGGAAAATGGGGATTGCCACCTGGGGTGGATCATCTGTTGTTGTTACTGCTTTCACTGAATTTGCTCCAAGCAGTATCAGAAGCAATGTAAAAGTCTTTTTCATTGTTTTATTAAGACTATAGGTTAAACATAGGAGGTCTTCACGAGAAGACCCCCATAGCAATTCCTGATGAAAATAATAAAAGAAGTGAATAACAGTCTGTTGTGGCTACTATATCGCTCGTTATAGTACATTCATCAATTACAAAAGTATTAAAAAAGGTGTAATAATAAAAGCCGAAAAATATTTTTTTGTACAAAAAAATAAGGTTTATCCTACGAGATAAACCTTATTTTTAGATGGTATACACTGAAAAATAGCTTTTTAGCTTTATTCTTCCGATTTTTTGCGACGGCGCTTTCCTTTCTCTTCCGGAGCTTTGATGATTTCCACACCTGCCAGTTCCGGGTCGATGATGATACGACCGCAATATTCACAAACAATTACTTTTTTGCGCATCCGGATGTCCAATTGACGCTGGGGCGGAATCTTGTTGAAGCATCCGCCGCATGCGTCACGTTGCACGTACACAATACCCAATCCGTTTCTGCTGTTCTTGCGGATACGTTTAAATGCCGTCAGCAAGCGTGGCTCGATAGTCTCTTCCAGTGCTTTGGCTCGTTCGCGCAATTTTTCTTCTTCGTTACGTGTCTCGGCTACAATTTCATCCAGTTCGGAACGTTTTACCTCCAAATCGGCACGACGCTCGTTCAGCATGTCCGTACTGCGGTGTACATCTTCCTTTTTAGCTTCTATGGTACGGCTTCCTTCGCCTATTTTCTTTTCACACAGCTGTATTTCGAGTGTCTGAAACTCAATTTCTTTGCTCAGGGTATCATATTCGCGGTTGTTACGCACGTTGTTCAGCTGCTCTTTGTAGCGTTCAATCGAGCTTTTGGCGGTTTCAATGTCGTTCTTCTTCGAAGCGATATCGGCATTTATCTGCTTTATTTCATCTTCGATCTTTCCGATACGGATGGTAAGACCTTCAATCTCGTCCTCCAGGTCCTGAACCTCTAACGGGAGTTCGCCCCGCAGTGTTTTGATCTTGTCAATTTCCGAAAGCATCGTCTGCAATTGGTACAACGCTTCCAGCTTTTCTTCTACAGACATGTCTACGATGTCCTTTTTCAAGTCTTTAGCCATAGAATTTATAAATAATGTATAGGGTTTGTATTTAATTCGGTTTGTATAATCTTCATTGCGGGATATGCCTGTGCCAGGATGTCGTGTAGCAGCTCAACCGTGAACTGTTCGCTTTGGTAGTGTCCCATGACGCCAATCTGTATTTGCTGTTCGTATCCGAAGTACTGGTGATAATGTATTTCTCCGGTCAGGAATACATCTGCTCCTGCCGCCAATGCGCTTTCCAGCAAAAAGTCTCCCGCGCCTCCGCATAGGGCGATGGTTTGCACCGGACGTTCCAGTAAGGCGTTGTGCAGCAAGGTTTCTACGTGGAATGTCTGCTTCACTTGTTGCAGGAATGCTTTCGCCTTTTCCGGTTGAGCCAGTTCGCCTATCACGCCGCTTCCACCTTCCAGTCCGTTTGTCAAGGGACTCAGAAAGCGGATATGTTGCAACGCCAGCTTTTCGGCTATCCGGTAGTTTACGCCACCTTGAGCGTTATCCAGGTTGGTGTGTGCGGCATAGAGTGTAACTCCGTTTAGAATGGCTGTACGTACGCAGCGCTCCACCAGCGTGGAGTCAGATACGCGTTTCAGTCCTCTGAATAGCAACGGATGATGGGCTACAACCAGGTTGCATCCCTTTCTCGCCGCTTCTTCTACCACTTGTTCCGTTACGTCCAAACACAACAAGACCCCTGAAATTTCCGCCTCTGTTAATCCTACTTGCAGGCCAGCATTGTCATAGCTTTCCTGCAAGGGCAGTGGCGCGAATGCTTCAAGGGTCGCAATGACATCCTTTATTTTCACGCAAAATTGAATTATGGTTTTCCGTGCGCAAAGATACGACATTTAAATGAGCCACACAAGTAAAAAGGCAAATAGGGGGTGTTCCATCGGTGAAAATGTTGTCGGTCGGTGTTGCTTATACTTTCATCCGGTGTCGCGTGTCGCAGCTCCGTTTGCTTGTCGTCAATCCTTTCGGCATATTGTGCGCGCATAGTAAGAGACCGGTTTCTTTGCAGTTTCATGTCTTTTTTATGAGACGGATTGGTGTAACATAAGACAAACACGCGTGTTCGTTTCAACGTCCTGCGCTGGTCGTTGTGATGAGATGCCCTGTCTTGACGCGTGACTGCAATATAAAGCAGAAGAGAGAGCACATCGCTTTTGTACGGTTTATGGTGTCGGATTACAAGTATATCGGATTGGGATAGCAGAATTAGATGAGCTTATCTGTTGATCTTTCTAAAATATGAATGCTGTAGTAGACCGTTATCTGGATCGTGAAGAAGATAGTTCTTTCCTGTTTTACTGGTTGATGAGTATTCTCGCGTTTTTAATGGATTGTTACAATGCGACTTGTAAGGAAGTTCACCTGTAGGTGGAGGGACTTACGTCAGATGGCAAACCTTTGCTGAATAAAGAAAATTAATCGGTAAGAAAGGTTTGAAGGCTATGTGAAAAAGCACGAAAAAAGGCGGTAACTAAACAAACGGTTACCGCCTTTTGTAGATATACAAAGCAACTGATTGGGCTTTTGTTTAAATTAGGGGAATGTTCCATGCCGCACATTCCCGGCGCATGGCTTCCGGCCATATACTGGCCTGAATTTCGCCGATGTGTGCTTTCTTTAAGTATAACATACATAGACGCGATTGCCCGATACCGCCGCCAATACTCAAAGGCAGTGTACCTTCGATCAGTCGTTTGTGGAAATAGAGCTCTAGACGGTCTTCTTTACCCGATTCCTTCAACTGGCGAAGAAGTGCTGTTTTGTCTACACGGATACCCATGGAGGACAATTCCACAGACCGATCCAACACTTCGTTCCACACCAACAGGTCACCGTTTAATCCCGGTAGTCCGTTTTCGGCTATGGTGGAGTAGTCGTCATAGTCGGGGGCGCGCAAATCGTGTGGCTGTCCATCCTCTAGCGGGCAACCGATACCGATGATGAAAACCGCACCGAACTTACGGGTGATCAGATCCTCACGTTCTTTGGGTGTATGATCCGGATATAAACGCCGTAACTCTTCGGCATGAATGAAAGCGATATTTTCGGGCAGTGACGGACGAATTTGCGGATAGGCCTCGTTGACAAGGAATTCGGTACGCAACATGGCTGCGTAAATGCGGCGTACAATCATTTTGAGGAAATCCAACGTACGGTCTTCGGGTCGGATGACGCGTTCCCAATCCCACTGATCCACATAAAGTGAATGCAAGTTGTCGAGTTCTTCATCTGCACGGATGGCGTTCATATCGGTATAAATACCATATCCGGGTTCGATGTTATAGTCGGCCAAGGTCAAACGTTTCCATTTTGCCAAAGAATGTACCACTTCTGCCTGGGCGTCGTTCAGATCCTTGATGGGGAAAGAGACCGGACGTTCAATACCATTCAGGTCGTCGTTGATACCCATACCTTTTAATACGAATAGCGGTCCGGTAACCCGATGTAAACGTAAACCCGTAGAAAGATTTAATTGGAAAAAGTCTTTGATTTTTTTGATTCCCAATTCTGTTTGTTTTACATCTAACAACGGAACATATCCGGCAGGTTTTATCAATTTACTCATACTATATGGTGGTTTTTTCTTTATTATGCAGCAAAGATACGAAAACATTCGATATAATGATACAAAAAAGGCTCTTAAAAAAACAATATGACGGAAATAATTCCTTATTACAAAACAATGCATATGTGAATGAAACCAAGCCGTTTTTGCTGGATGAAATCAATTTTTTGAGTGAATGTTAGGCTGTTTAGAACTTATTCCTTAACTTTGCACTGCAAAATGGCTCCGTAGCTTAGCTGAATAGAGCGTCAGATTCCGGTTCTGAAGGTCTTGGGTTTGAATCCCAACGGGGTCACTGGGTAAAAGAGGAAGTTCGGTCAGAATTTCCTCTTTTTTATTTAATAACAGCCAGTTATGTATGGTACACGGAAATATATTATGAAGAACAATTCTACAAGTAATGTTTGAATGTTACTAGTAATCTTATTTTTTTGACTAAATATTAGCAGGAAGATAGGGGCACATTTATTTCGTCGAAAAAAGAAAACTACGTTGAAAGTGAGAGTTTTTGAAGAATTTTCCCTACTTTTGCAACCACATATAGATAAAAGAACTATGCGCAAAACAGCAACTTACTTGCTTTTGGTATTTTTTACCTTGGTTACCATGTTGAATGCCTTGGAAAGTGCTGCGTCGAATGCATCTAAAAAGAATTTTACACTTGTGCTTGACGCCGGTCACGGAGGGAGGGATCCCGGTTGTATCGGTGCTTTTTCGAAAGAAAAAAATATCGCATTGAGTGTTGCATTGGAAGTAGGAAGACTCGTTGAGTCGAACTGTTCGGATGTGCGTGTGGTTTATACAAGAAAAACCGATGTGTTTGTCGATTTGCATCGTAGGGCGCAAATTGCCAATAATGCAAAAGCGGATCTTTTTATTTCGATCCATGTGAACGCACTGCCCAAACGACGTATTGCTTATGGGGCTGAGACCTATACCTTGGGTATGGCTCGTGCTGATGAAAATTTGGATGTGGCCAAACGGGAAAACTCTGTTATTTTGGTTGAGGATAATTATAAGGAACGTTATGCAGGTTTTAATCCACGTTCAGCCGAGAGCTATATTATGTTTGAGTTTATGCAAGATCAATACATGAAACAAAGTGTAGGTTTGGCCCGCATGATACAAAATCAGTACGTGGGTGTTGCAAAACGGAAGGACAAAGGAGTGCATCAGGCTGGTTTCTTGGTGTTGCGTGAGACGTCTATGCCGAGTGTGTTGACGGAACTTGGATTTATATCGACACCGGAAGAAGAACGTTATATGAACTCCAAGGAGGGTATACGTCAGTTGGCAAGGAGCATTTATCTGGGTTTTCTGAATTACAAGAAAAGCCAGGAGGGAGTGAATGCAGCTCCTTATTCGGAACAGACAGAAAAAAAACGGGAGAAAGAGATAGAAAAGGAGATTGCCGGGCGTGTGGCTCCAGTATCGTCATCTTCGAAAGGTGTCGAGACGGATTCAAGTGCGAAAGTAATAGCGGATACCATTAAGATAGCAGATCTGGAACAAGATCAGGTAAAAGAGGCCGATATGTCAACTAAAAAACAGCCGGATGTTGATAAACCTGTTTTTTATGTGCAGTTGTTTGCCTCAGGTAAAAAACTTGCAGGTAATAGTCCGCAATTTAAAGGAATAACTCCTGTCGGACATTATATGGAAAAAGGCTTATATAAATATACGTATGGTGAAACAACTAATTATCAGGAAATTCTCCAATTACGTAAACGTGTGCTTGATAAATTTCCGGATGCGTTTGTCATTGCTTTAAAAGGCGGTGAACGTATGGATTTGCCGCAGGCTATCCGGGAAGCAAAAAAGAAACCCTAAACAAACTTTTTATATGATGAAATATTTTACGAAAGAAGTTAAAATAGCACTTACTGCAATTGTTGCAATAGCGTTGTTATTTATCGGTATAAACTTTTTGAAAGGGGTCAACCTTTTCAAAACAAGTAATCGTTATCATGTGGTATTTACCAATATCAATGGATTGACGGTATCGACTCCTGTTTATGCAAATGGTTATCCGGTGGGTATTGTGCGTGATATAACGTATGATTATAAAAACACCGGACAAGTGAATGTTGATATTGAACTGGACAAAGAAATGCGCTTACCGGAAGGAAGCAAGGCTGAGTTGGAATCAGATATGTTGGGGTCGGTAAAAGTAAATCTTATATTGGGTAAGAATCCGCTTAAATATGTAGAACCGGGAGATACGTTGCAGGGATCAATGTATTACGGAGCGTTGAATAAAATGGAAGCTATGATTCCGACACTGGAACGCGCGTTGCCTAAACTGGATTCCATCTTAGGCTCGTTGAATAAGTTGTTGGCAGATCCGGCTTTGGCAGCGACTTTGAAGAATACAGAGGAACTGACAGCCGAGTTGAAGACCGGTGCTAAACAAATGAACCGTTTGTTGGCAAAAGATGTACCGGAGTTAACCGGACGTATGAATCAAATTGCAACCAATGTGGAGACTGTAACAGGTCAGATGGCTCGGTTGGACGTGGTTAAAACCATGGGGCATGTTGATACAACACTCAGTAATTTGCAGGAGATGAGTTTGTTGTTCAATACCAAACTGCGTAGCCGTGACAACTCACTTGGCTTGTTGCTGAATGACACAAGGATTTATGAGAATTTGAATCACACGATGATGAGTGCGGATTCGTTGCTCATGGATTTGAAAGCACACCCCAAACGTTATGTGCATTTTTCTATTTTCGGCAAAAAAGATAAATGATCTATTATAGATTGATTCTAAATAAGCAAGTCTATGTGTAGGCTTGCTTATTTTTATTTACGATCTGGTAAAAGCTTTGCAGTAGCTTAGTTTGGAAAAGCATGAAGCGATGCTTGTTTTAGGGGATTTAATTTTAATTGCTTGGTAATAAGTGGCTTGCAAACAAGCAAGTAGTGTGTGGGACTGTGTGTTGCTTACATATAGCTAAAATGGCTAGCAGTCAACTAATTATAGAAAATATCAAAATTTTTTATTTGGAATGTGTTTGCTTGTTTGCCGGATGTTTACGAAATTTGCATGTGTAGAAGTATCGACAAAGCAAAACAAAATAAAGAATAGATGGAAGACACTCCTCAAAGGAAGTGGGAACGCTGTTTGAATTTTGTCCGTAATAATATAGGAGAGGAATTGTTTGAACAATGGTTTTCTCCAGTTGTTTTTGACGGCATTCATGACAAACAGATTAAGATAAGTGTGCCCAATAAAGTAGTACGGCAATATCTGGAAGAAAATTTCGGAGAATTGTTGCGTACTGCTGCTGTGCACGAATTAGGTGAAGGGGCTTTGGTGGACTGTCGGTTGCAGAATATTGAGAAAAAACAGGAAAAACCAAAGAAAAAAACAAAGGAGAAAGTCGAGAGTATACTGTTTGATTCGAATTTGAATCCGGATTATACGTTTGAGAATTTCATTCAGGGGGAAAGTAATAAACTGCCATTGTCCGTTGGTCTGTCTATATCGAATAACCCCAGTCAAACAACATTCAATCCTTTCTTTATTTTCGGAGGCTCAGGAGTAGGAAAGACGCATTTGGTATATGCCATTGGGGCACGTATCATGCAACGTTTTCCTGAGAAAAAAGTCTATTATATTTCGGCTCATGCTTTTCAGGTAGGTTATACGAATTCTATTCGAAGTAATACGTTCAATGATTTTATTCGTTTTTTTCAGCAGATAGATGTGTTGATTATTGACGACATTCATGAATTTGCCGGACGTACCAAAACACAGCAGGCGTTTTTCCATATATTCAACCATTTGCATCAGAATCGGCGTCAGCTTATCATGACGTGCGATCGGCCTCCTATAGAAATAGAGGGGTTGGAAGAACGGTTGTTGACCCGTTTTAAATGGGGATTGATAGCAGAGATAGACAGGCCTAGTCCGGAGTTACGTAAGGCGATTCTGCAAAATAATATAAGTCGGCTGAAGTTGGATTTTCCGGCTGATGTGGTGCAATATATTGCAGATCATGTGGAGAATAATGTGCGTGATTTGCTGGGAATCGTTAATTCAATCATGGCTTATTCGGTTGTGTATGATTGTGATATTAACCAAGAGCTAGCAGAACGGGTGGTAGCTCGTTCGGTGAATATCAATAAGAAACCTCTGACCATAGAAGATATTCTAGGTAAAGTCTGTCAGCATTATAAAATGGGTAATAGAGAGGTTCTTTCAAAGAGCCGGAAGCAGAATGTGGTGCAGGTACGTCAAGTTGCGATGTATCTTTCGCAAAAACATACAGGGCAGTCTTATGCCCGTATTGGTGCCGTGATTGGAAAGCGGGATCATTCTACCGTGTTGCATTCTTGCAGCCAGGTTGAAAAACGTATTAGTGTAGATAAGGTGTTCCGCCGTGAACTGGAAGATATAGAAAGCAGTCTGCAAGAAATCTGACAGACTGCTTCCGATCTGTTTAATCTAGAAAGCCTTGTCGTTTGAGTGTTTCCATATAATTGGCAGACATGGCGATATTGTCTTTTCGCGTATATCTTAAGTCTGTAAACACTTGGGCTAAGGTTTCTTTCCCGTTAATTTCTACGAAATGTTGGTTTTCGGGTAAGCGTTCTTTCTCATTATAATATAAGTCTATTGCTTGTGCCGAGTAATCGGTATAGGTCTCTGAATGTATCAAGGACGATAGCGGGAGTCTTTCTGGTTGGACGGGTTCTTCTGCCGGATAGCCTAAGGTAATGGTGGCTATGGGCATAACCAAACGGGGGAGTTTTAGCGTGTCAATAATAAGTTGAGGCATATAGAGCGTGGTGCCTAGATAACATAAACCTAAACCGGCTTCTTCTGCTAAATTGCAAAAAGTTTGTGTGTATAATAAGGCATCAGTTGCTGCATTCAGAAAAGAGAGAAAATTGTTGTAACCGGGATCTGCATTTCTCTCCTCACACCAGCGGGTTGTGCGATTGAAGTCTGCACAAAAAGTCAGGACGACCGGTGCTTGTGTAACCATGGGTTGGTTGAAGTGGGCTGGAGCAAGTGCTTGCTTCATCGCTTCATCTCGGGTTACAACAACGCTGTATAGTTGGAGATTGCCCATTGTTTGTGTGCGTTCGGACAGCATAAGAAGTTCATTTAAAAGTTCGTCCGTTACTGTTTTTTCTGCGTAACGCCTTATTGTACGACGTTCTGATAATCCTTTCATGATCTTTGTTTTTTGTAGCTTCTACAAAGATAAAATAAGAAAAAGGAATTGACAATTAATTTCTCCTGTTTTTCTCCTTGAATTTTAAAAAGGAAAACTTTTTCTCTTACTCAAAAATATAACAGTTTGAATAATAGTGTTTTATGTTTTAAAATCGGATGACTTTATTTTTGTAGATAAACTTTGTTCTTTTCTTTTTGGGTAATTCGAAAACATTTTATAGCTTTGCCAGCGTTTTTGTTTCACTAGGTCTACTTCTACAAAATTGAGACTTTCGAGTAAAAAAAACGAATGATTAAATAACATAAGAGTGGAAAAAAAAATGTACACGTATGACGAGGCTTTTAATGCTTCGCTAGCTTACTTTAACGGTGACGAATTGGCTGCCCGTGTATGGGTAAACAAATATGCGATGAAGGATTCTTTCGGAAACATATTTGAGTGTTCTCCTGCAGATATGCATTGGCGTATAGCTAACGAGATTGCGCGCATTGAAGCGAAATATAACAATCCGGTAGGTGTGCAAGAGATTTTCGATCTGTTGGATCGTTTTCGTTACATTATTCCGGCAGGAAGTCCCATGACCGGAATCGGTAATAGTTATCAGGTCGCTTCTCTTTCTAACTGCTTTGTTGTTGGTTTGGAGGGTGATGCCGATTCTTATGGTGCTATTATAAAGATTGATGAAGAACAGGTACAACTCATGAAGCGTCGCGGAGGGGTAGGGCATGATTTATCTCATATCCGTCCAAAAGGTTCGCCTGTAAAAAATTCAGCTTTGACATCAACCGGCCTTGTTCCGTTTATGGAGCGTTATAGTAATTCCACTCGTGAAGTTGCTCAGGACGGGCGTAGAGGAGCATTGATGCTTTCTGTCAGCATTAAGCATCCGGATGCGGAATCTTTCATTGATGCTAAAATGACGGAAGGAAAAGTGACAGGTGCCAATGTTTCTGTCAAATTGGACGATGGTTTCATGCAGGCTGTGGTAGAGGGTAAGCCTTATACACAGCAATTTCCGATTGATGGTGAGAATCCGTTTGTTTCAAAGGAGATAGATGCAACCGGTTTGTGGAAAAAGATCGTGCACAATGCTTGGAAGTCAGCAGAACCCGGTGTCCTTTTTTGGGATATGATCATACGTGAGTCTGTGCCGGATTGCTATGCCGATTTGGGTTATCGTACCGTATCAACCAATCCTTGTGGAGAAATCCCTTTGTGCCCGTATGACAGTTGTCGGTTGTTGGCGATAAATCTTTATTCTTATGTGAAGAATCCTTTCACTAAAGACGCATATTTCGATTTTGATTTGTTTAAAAAACATGTTGCTTTGGCTCAACGTATCATGGATGATATCATAGATTTGGAGCTGGAGAAGATCGAAATGATCATGGAAAAAATTAAAAATGATCCACAGAGTGAGGAGGTGAAGCAGACAGAATATCATTTGTGGGAAAAGATTTATAAAAAGAGTGCTCAGGGGCGTCGTACAGGAGTTGGTATTACGGCGGAAGGCGATATGATTGCAGCAATGGGGTTGCGCTATGGAACACAAGAAGCCACAGATTTTGCCGTACAGGTACAACGTACGGTTGCATTGGAAGCTTACCGTTCATCCGTTTTAATGGCTAAGGAGCGTGGTGCTTTTGACGTATATGATGCAGTACGCGAACAGCAAAATCCGTTTATAAACCGTTTGAAAGCAGCAGATCCTTCGTTGTATGATATGATGGTTCAATATGGTCGTCGCAATATTGCTTGTCTTACGATTGCTCCGACCGGAACAACCAGCCTGATGACTCAGACTACCAGTGGCATTGAACCGGTGTTTATGCCTATTTATAAACGTCGTCGTAAGGTGAATCCCAATGATCCGGATGTGCACGTGGACTTTGTAGACGAAACGGGAGATGCCTTTGAAGAGTACATTGTCTATCATCATAAATTCCTCACCTGGATGCAGGCTAACGGGATAGATACAACGAAAAAATACACCCAAGAAGAAATCGATCATTTGGTAGAACAATCTCCTTATCACAAAGCAACTGCGAATGATGTGGATTGGCTCATGAAGGTGAAGATGCAAGGTGCTATTCAGAAGTGGGTAGACCACTCTATCAGTGTGACGGTTAATCTGCCTAACAATGTGGACGAAGAGCTGGTGAATAAATTGTATATCGAGGCTTGGAAGAGCGGATGCAAAGGATGTACGATTTATCGGGATGGCAGTCGTTCGGGGGTTATGATTAGTGTGAGCAAGAAAAAAGAAGAGAAAACTCCGGTCGTATTACCTTGCAAAACTCCCGAAGTGACCGAAGTGCGTCCTCGTGAATTGGAATGTGATGTGGTTCGTTTCCAGAATAACAAAGAAAAATGGGTGGCATTTGTTGGTTTGCTCAATGGATATCCTTACGAGATTTTCACTGGTCTGCAAGATGACGAAGAAGGTATCGTATTGCCTAAGACCGTGACAAAAGGACGTATCATTAAGAATGTGTGTGAAGATGGAAGCAAGCGTTATGACTTCCAGTTTGAAAATAAGCGTGGATATAAAACAACTGTAGAAGGGCTTTCGGAGAAATTCAATAAAGAATATTGGAACTATGCAAAACTAATCTCTGGTGTATTGCGTTACCGCATGCCGCTTGAGAATGTGATAAAACTGGTTAGTTCTCTTCAGCTTGAGAGTGAAAGTATCAACACTTGGAGAAATGGTGTAGAGCGTGCCCTTAAGAAATATATTACCGATGGAACAGAAGCACGTGGCGTAAAATGCCCTAATTGCGGTAACGAAACGCTTGTATACCAAGAAGGATGCCTTATTTGTAAGCATTGCGGTGCTTCTCGCTGCGGATAAAATGTAACATCTTTTTTCAGCATAAGATCCCGGGTATTTCCATTACTCGGGATTTTTGTTGTTTAAAGGTCTTTTTGTGCGGGGTGATTCGAGAAATAAATAAACCTTTTTTGTCGTATGCGAGGGTTTGTGTAACTTTAAGCCGTAATTTATTAACAAATAGAACAAACGCCATGAAGCATTTTTTACTAAGCATGGGAATGATGGCTGCGGTAGGCTGGTTACCGGCCGACGCACAAACGTCTTTTGCTACTGCTTGTGACAAAGCGAATAGCATTACGCTGCTTGATAGTACGTATGTGGATGTGTTGCCCAATGGATCAGGCACGTTTTCCATTTATCGTAAATTCCGTATCGGCACCACCGCTGGTGCTGTTGCCAACCGCATTTTGAAGTATGACTATGATCCGTTGACAGCTTATGCACGTTTCCGCAGTGTGGTTATCCGTCGTGCTGCCGATGGTACATGCGATACGGTCAACGTGCAAACAGCTTTAGATTATGCTGCCCCTGCTCGGGCTATTTTTTGGGGTGCCCGTCAGATTATGATAGGGTTGGGAAGTTTGGAACCGGGCGATGAGGTTACGTATGAAATAGAGAAAAAAGGATTTACTTATGCCTTGTTGGGTGGAGGAGATGAACGTTTTGTGCCTCCTATGCGTGGTCAGTTTTACGATATTGTACCCTTTTGGGTTACAGAACCAACTTGTCGAAAAATATATCAGGTTGCTTTCCCGCGCGAAAAGGAAGTACAATACCAGTTTTATCAAGGCGTGTGTAGTAGTTCGGTGCGTATAGAGGGTGAAAAACGTTTGTACACTTTTGCAGTAGATAAAGTCCTTCCTTTTCCGCGCGAAGCTAATATGGTCGATCTCTTTGATGTGGCTCCCAAGTTGATGATGTCAACCACACCTGATTGGAAAGAAAAGTCGCTTTGGTTCAACAAAGTGAATGAAGATTATGGTAGTTTTACAGCACTACCCGAAGCACAGAAAAAAGTAGATCAACTTATTAAGGGAAAACAAACCGAGATGGAAAAGATTGCTGTGCTCACCCATTGGGTGGCCGATAACATCCGGTATGCAGGTCTTTCCATGGGAAAGGGAGAGGGATTCACGTTGCATAATTTGAAGATGAATTATACCGACCGTGCAGGTGTTTGTAAAGATATTGCCGGAACGCTGATTGCCTTTTTGCGTATGGCCGGTTTTGAGGCCTATCCGGCTATGACTATGGCGGGTAGCCGCGTAGAAAGTATTCCGGCCGATCATTTTAACCATTGCGTGGCTGTTGTGAAGTTGGCCAATGGAGCTTATCTGCCTTTAGACCCCACTTGGGTGCCGTTTTGCCGTGAACTATGGAGCAGTGCCGAACAACAACAAAATTACCTTCCTGGTGTTCCGGAAGGATCTGACTTGTGTGTCACCCCGGTTTCGGCTGCAGAAAACCATTATTTGCGCATTCAAGCCGATAACCGTCTGGATGAGGGCGGAACGTTGTATGGTTCTTTTGTGTTGACGGCTGAAGGACAGAGTGACTTAGCGATACGCCGTATGTTTACAACCGGATGGCAAAGTGATTGGCAGCGTTTGTTAGAAGCAGAATTATTGGCCGTCTCACCGCGTGCCCGTCTTTTAAAGGTAGACTACGGGCGTAATCCAAAGGACTATCAGGCTGGACCTATCCGTATAAAGTTCAGCTACGAGATTCCGGAATATGCAGTGAAGGCAGGCAATAAACTTCTTCTTAAGCCTCTTACGATGAGTAATCTGTACAGTCGTGTACGCAGTTATTTACGTGTGGCCGATTTGCCCGAACGGAAATATGGGTTTAAGGATGCCTGTTCGCGTCTGGTCGAACTGGATGAGACCATTTTGTTACCCAAAGGCTATCGGTTGCGTGGCGAATCGTTTAGCAGTAAAGAACAACATGCATCAGCCAGCTTCGATGGTTCGTTGCGTCAAGAAGGAAACAAGTTGATTTTGCATCAACGGCTGGCGCTCAACAAGCGGGTCTACGAAGCCGCCGATTGGGATGGTTTTCGTGCTGCGGTAAATGCGCATAAAGCGTATAGTAATGCTCTTATTCTGGAACCTTAATAGCTGATTTGATATGAAAACAATTATCAATTATTTGTTACTTTTCTCGCTCCTTTTCATTGGTGGAAGTCATTGTGCTTGGGCGGCTGCCGACGAGGCACGTTTTCGGTTGATTGAGAAAGCATATACCCTCCATGCAGACGGATCGACCGATTATCATTATCGAAAAGAATTAACACTGTTTACCCATACGGCAATGAATGGTACTTATGGCGAGACGTTTATTGTCTATAACCCTCTTTTTCAGTCAGTTCAGGTGAACGAGTCGTATACACGCCAGGTGGATGGAACGGTTGTGAAAACCCCCGATAACGCTTTTGTCGATGTATTGCCGGCCGCGGCAGCCGATGCTCCTGCTTTTAACCATCTGAAAGAAAAGGTCATTGTGCATACCGGTTTGGAACTTGGAGCCACCATTGTGCTTGATTATACGCTGCATACAAAAGCCGGTTTCTTTCCGTTTTTCGAAGTTCTGGACAATCTACAGGAAAGTTCTCCGGTAGAGCGGTGTCACGTTTCGGTGACTCATCCCGCAGGGACGGAGTTTGTATGTACTTTACCCAATAAGGTTAAAGTAAAGCAGACGTCTACCGGTTTTTCGTTCGAGCTAAAGGGGATACCGGCCGGTTCGCGCGAACCTTTCCGCGCATCAGTCGTTGACGAACATTATCGTTTTTATTGTGCAGTGGCCGATCGCCAGGCTAAACAACAGGCTATACAGACTTTATTGAATGAAGCTCCAACAGCTTCTTTACGTAGTTTGGCCGAAAAAATAAGCGGAAAGGCCGGAACACAGCTAGAGAAGATCGGCACTTTGCAACAATACATAGCCGGTCGGTTGGCCGAAAGCCGTGTACCTGCTGCTTGGACCGGATATCGGTTACGTTCCTCTGGTGACGTAGTGGCAGGTGCTTATGGTACGAAAGCCGAGTGTGCCCGCTTGCTGGCCACATTGTGCCGGGCGTTGGGGTGGCAGGCCGATGTTGTGCGCATTTATCCCAATACCGATTCGTTGGCTATGCGGGGACTGGTTGCAGCCGAAGATTGGTTGACGGCTGTTAATATAGATGGAAAGTGGCAGTTGTTTTCGCCTCAGGGTGCAGCGTTGAATACGCGTACCGACCGTAGTCAACTGTATACGGCCATAGATGGTAATAACCGGACAATAGCTTGGAAAAGTCTTAATCCGCAGTTGAAAATAGATCAGATGGTCGATGTGAAGTGCGCCGATGCCGTTAACGGTATTGTTACGATTACCTTGCCTCCGGTTACACAAGGAGTAGCCGGTTGGGGTATGGGTACGCTTGCCACACATCGCGAAACCACTTTGGCGCTTCCCCGTTGCATTGAAGAATTCAATAACTATGAAGTAAGGGTGGAGAAAGGCTTGGATTGGTTACCTTCATCAGAAACCTCGAAAACTGTTGCCAATGATTGTGGAGAGGTGACCTTCACGATTGAACCCACAGATTACGGTTTGCGGGTGGAACGTACCATCAAACTCTATAAACAGCATGTAACGCCGACCGATTATGCCAAGTTGCGTGAATTGCTGGTTGAGTGGTATGATGCCAATCGCCGCACATTGGTTTTTTGCACTAAATAGAGGAATAAAGACATCCCTTACGCACAAAGCAGGTATCTGGTCTTGGATGCCTGCTTTATGCGTAAGGGATGTCGATGTTAATCTGTTATTTCGAAACGTACCTGGATGGAATAATTCTTTTTGATGGTACGGAAACCATCAAACGAAGCTGCGTCGGAGGACAATACATTACTCTGTGCAAACACGCCTCCTCTGGCATTGTCTTCTTCTATGATACGTATCACAGAACCTAATTTTTTGCCTAACGCTTCTACTAAATAGGTCGCTTTCTTCTGTGCAGCTTTCAGGGCTTCTATTTTTCCCTGTTGGTGATAAACTTGCATATCTTTGTTCTCCAGCTCTCCGATGCGCATCGTGTTAATTCCTTTTGTATCTATGCGTTTTACAATTTCGTCAATTTGCTTGAAATTCCGCAGAGTGATGTCAAACTTTTTGGAGACTAAGAAGTCCTGACCTTGCTGTCGCCAGTAGTCGCCTACCTCTTGGGTGCGGATGGCATCCTGCATGATACCGGCGTTTCTTAGAACTTGTAACAGGTTCTTTTCTATGTGGCTTAACGGTACTTTGGTCCGGAAGGCTTCCGGTTTTGATTTCCCGTCGAACTCTTCCATAAAATATTCCCTGATCTCAATGATATAATGAATCTTTTCCGGTACAATTTCTATTTCGGATGTCCCGATCACTTCAATGTAGCGTTCGTTTGTTTGTGCTTGTAGCGGAAGTGTTGCCATGATGGCTATCGCTACTAAAATCATTTTTTCTTTCATGTGTTTCCTTTGTTTTATGTTGAAAAATCCCTTGTTGTGTCGATCGGTATTGGGGTAGGCTGACGTTATTTTGCCTGACATCTTTGTTCAAAGCTCGAAACAAAAATACGAAAAAGTTATTACAAGCGTTTGTTCTTCAGTCGTTTCTTTCTTCGCCTGGTATAATGGGGTGGTAGCTTTACATAGCTAAAGGCCTTTCCTCTTGGTATTCGGATTTTTTACACGTCTTTATTTTATATTTGACGGGATTTACTTTCCATGTTTGGTGAATGGTTAACATCAAATAGGGGGTGGTTTTGACAGAACGAGATGCCCAGTTCGTTTCGTTTAGATGCCCATGAGCGTAAAACGAACTGGGCATCTAAAGAATACGTTTACCGAATCTTATGTTACCGCTGATTCCTGTTTTTGGGGGGATCAATGTTGTTGTTTTGGTACGTTGCTTTTCTTGGTATGAAGCTATATCTCATTTTGCGGCGTATGGCCTAAATCATGCTGATACCGTTTTATTTCGTTATTCTGCACGTATTACCAATTATTATCTCTATCTTTGCGCCATGTTAAAAACTACATTTAAGTCGGATTTGGTGTTGTAAACAATCTGCATTACGGATGCGGATTGTACGTTTGTTTGCTCTCGAATAGCTTTTGAGAGTAGTTTTATATACCCTAATTTTAGTTTTTAATTGATGCATACGCCATCAAAAGTAGTAGATGCTTTGATGCCCGTGTGCGATAACGTTACGATAATGAATAACGATAATAATACCATTTACGGCTTTGACTTCAATCTGATTTGTGTTTTTTTTCTGCATACGGAACGACAAGGACCGGGCAGTCCCGAAGTAACCGTTAAAGCGTTAAGTTTTATGGATCATCTGACCGATGCTTCCCGCATAGCCGATATAGGTTGCGGTACAGGCGGTCAGACAATGGTGTTGGCGCAACATGCGCCGGGATGGATTACCGGATTGGACTTTTTTCCGGGATTTGTCCGTAAATTTAATGATAATGCTGAGGTCATGCACCTGCAAGACAGGGTGAAAGGCATTGTGGGATCAATGGACAACTTGCCTTTTGAACCGGAGTCGTTGGATTTGATTTGGTCGGAAGGAGCTATATATAACATCGGCTTTGAACGCGGATTGAACGAATGGCGACAGTATCTGAAAAAAGGTGGATATATTGCTGTGTCTGAGAGTTCGTGGTTTACGGAAGAACGTCCGGCAGAGATTCATGATTTTTGGATGGGATGTTATACGGAAATAGATACGATACCCAACAAAGTGCGTCAGATGCAGCAAGCCGGTTACCTGCCGGTTGCTACATTTGTGTTGCCGGAAACGTGTTGGACGGAGCATTATTTTCGTCCGTTGGCCAAAGCTCGGAAACTGTTTGGGACGCGACATGCGGGCAACCGGACTGTTGAGCAACTCTTTGAATTTCAGCATCACGAGGAGGCCTTGTATGGTAAGTATAAAGCTTTCTATGGTTATGTGTTTTATATTGGCCAGAAACTCTAAACCTACAGATGATGATTGATTTACAGTTGTATGGTTGGAACGAGACGGTTGCCTGGCGTAAGGAATGTTCCAACTACCGAGGGCTTGCGCATGGACGCGTCATGGTGACACATAAAACATGTTACGAGGTGATAGGCGAAGATGGATGCTATACGTGCGAACTGACGGGCAGCATGCTGTATGGTAAGCCTGTGTTTGAATATCCCTGTACGGGAGATTGGGTGATTTTCCAGCCGTTTGATGCGAATAGGGGGATCATCGTTGATAGGCTACCGCGTGAGCGGACGCTGTATCGCAGGAAAAGCGGCACAGTAGCCGACAAGCAAACGATGGCTTCTTATGTGGATAAAGCCTTTATTGTGCAGAGTTTGGATGAAGATTTCAGTGTACGTCGGGTGGAGCGCTTTATG
>CABSGW010000006.1 GCA_902477365.1 uncultured Prevotellaceae bacterium | reverse complement strand
GTGGTGGCTCAGTATGCGGGACTGCTTGCTGCCGTATTTCTTTGGAAAAAGTATTATGCTGCCACAACGGAGCAGGTTTCTTTGCCTAGTGTGTGGGACAGGGTTGCCATAGGCCGCTTTTTCAGCGTGAACCGGGACATCTTTCTGCGTACAGTGTGTTTGGTTGCCGTGACTACGTTTTTCACCTCTTCGGGGGCGGCACAGGGGAATTTGACTTTAGCCGTCAATGCACTGATGATGCAGCTGTTCCTGCTTTTTTCATACGTGATGGACGGTTTTGCCTATGCCGGAGAAGCCTTGGCCGGCCGCTTTATGGGGGCGCACGATAAGGTACGGTTCAAAGCAACCACGCGTCAGCTTTTTGCATGGGGTGTGGGATTGGCTGTATTGTTTACGTTAGCTTATGTCTGGGGAGGAACTTCTTTCCTGATGTTGTTGACCGACGATGAGGCGGTACGGGCTGAAGCAACGCGGTACATGGTATGGGTTGCTGCCATACCGATAGCCGGTTTTGCTGCGTTTCTGTATGACGGTATTTTTATCGGTACAACAGCTACCCGCCAGATGTTGGTGGCAATGGGAGTCGCTTCGCTGGCCTTTTTTGCCGTTTACTGGAGTTTGTACGGAGTGTGGGGCAATCATGCCTTGTGGTGTGCCTTTATCGTCTATTTGGCTTTGCGCGGACTGGTACAGGCGATGTGTTATCCGTATATTTCCCGGCGTGTATAGAGGTTGTACCAATTCTTTTCTTTATTTTTGCTTTCAGGTATTAAAAAATAGAAGGAATGGCTAGATTTAAACGTATTTTATTGAAGTTGAGTGGTGAGAGCCTGATGGGCGAGCAACGTTACGGAATAGATGTGGATCGCTTGAACGAGTATGCGGAACAAATCCGTGAGATACACGCGATGGGCGTACAGATAGGTATCGTAATAGGTGGTGGCAATATCTTCCGCGGGTTGAGTGGTGCCGGCAAAGGATTTGACCGGGTGAAAGGCGACCAGATGGGGATGTGTGCAACTGTGATTAATAGTTTGGCTCTAAGTTCTGCGTTGGGTGCAATCGGCGTGAAAAGCCGTGTACTGACGGCAATACGTATGGAGCCCATCGGGGAGTTTTATAGCAAATGGAAAGCTATCGAGTTGATGGAGCAGAATGAAGTTGTGATAATGAGTGCCGGAACGGGAAATCCGTATTTTACAACCGATACGGGTTCTTCGTTGCGAGGCATTGAGATTGAGGCTGATGTGATGTTGAAAGGCACACGGGTGGATGGGGTCTATACGGCTGATCCCGAAAAAGATCCGACAGCAACCAAATTTGATGAGATAACCTACGACGAGATCTATCAGAAGGGGCTGAAGGTAATGGACTTGACTGCTACAACCATGTGTAAGGAAAACAACTTACCTATTTATGTATTTAATATGGATGTGTATGGTAACCTGAAACGCGTAATGGAGGGTGAGCCTATCGGCACATTGGTGCATAATGGATAAACACATTGTTTGAGTATAAAAAGAGGATGCCTTTACGGACATCCTCTTTTTAGATTAATATTCCATGGCCGGTGACACTTCTAGTTGTGCACGTCCCGGTCCGTAGTAGACACCGTCTACTTTGATACTTTTTCCTTTTGTTCCGGTACTGATGACACGGATAATTCCATCGTCTATATGGAGATCTCCTTTACAACGTATACCCATACACTTGGAGTCATCGGTTGGGTCGGCCGGATTGATGTACACACCACCACTTGTCTGGATGTTAAGAACCAACGGGTTGGTCTTCTGATTGATATACATTGCTTTTTCGGAGCTGATGCCTTTAGAACCATTGCCGGTTACGTTGATGGAGATTTCTCCTCCGGAAAGGGTCAGTATGCTGTCACATTTCAAACCTTTGATATCTTCTCCACCTAGTTCAATGGTTAGTTTTCCACTACAAATAAGGAGTTGCCCGTTCATTTCGTCAGTCGGATCTTTGGTGTACTCGGCTTGTATGCCGTCTCCGGCCATACCTGCCAGGTAAAGGTCGCCACCGTCCATACGGAAATATTGTCCGCAGTGGAAGGCATCCGACAGAGCCTTTCGTACCTCAATACGGCCGGCACTTTTCTTTATCCAGGTATATTCATCGGAAGCAAAAGCATGTCGGCTGTTTCCGTAGAGGATAAGTGTGCCTTCTCCTTTGAATTCGGGGTGTCCTTTGACAAAGAAGCAAGCTTTTTGTGTGCCGTTTTCGCTGTCGGTAAGGGTGTTGACCGTACCTTTTTTCATAACAACATCAATACGCTTTCCGTTTTTGATCACTTTCACCGATCCGCGTTGGCTGGTTAATGCGATGCCGTTCAGTTCTACGGTACATTTGAATGAGCCGTTTAGGGTAAACGATCCGTCGGTAGAACTACCCTGTAGGGTGTAAGTCACTTCTCCTCCCCCTGTTTGGGCAGAGTTAAGGGTTACATGTGCGTTGTCGGTGGCAGTCGTAATGAGTGAGGCCAATGTAGCGGGAATGAATATACGCGGAAGTTGTCCTTCAACATAGTTTATAAGCACAGTACTGTCAGGCTGTGCGGTCTGTTGAACGGTTATGCTGTCTATCTGCGAGACGGCATAGGTTGTCCCGGCTATTGTAAGGGTGGTTCCTTCAGCGCCATAGGTCATTTCTCCGGTTTGTGCAGCCGGAACGGTGATAACGGTGTTACCACGGTGTATCCACAATACTTGGGCCGGCAACGACAGGCCGGTGAGCACGAGTGCAAGAAGCAAAACGATCTTTTTCATGGATTATAGGCTGAACTTTAGAGTTTGACTTTGTGTTTTCAGAAGATAGATGCCAGGGCTTAGTCCGCTAATATCCAATTTGCCGATGCCATTGACCGGTTTGGCAGAGCGAACGGGAATGCCTTGTACATCGTAAAGAGTCAGTGTATTACCTTTGATGCCACGGACAAAGAGACTCTTGTCTTCTATTTGTAAGGCAAAGCGGTCGCCGGAGGTTTGCTTGATGCTTGTCGGAGCGGTACTGAGCCACATAGACGTAAGCGTGTTTAGTTCCATGGTTTCAACCCCTTCTGCACTAAACAGCTGTAACTTTCCGTTTGTAAACGTAAGTTTTAGAGGTTGTAGGGAAACACTTGCCTCGTTACCGTCGTTCCGTTTGATGGTCAGGTAGCGATAGTCTTCAGCCATTGCCGGTACGAGTATTCCGAATAAACAGCCCGATAAGATCAGTTTTTGGATAAATCGCGTCATATACTACGGGTTTAGAATTTGAATTTGTAACTGAGGTCAATTACGTGAATATTGTTCTCTGCGTTATCGTGGCTGTCTTCAAAGACATAACCTAAGGAAAGGCGGTGTTTTTTGGTGAGTTTGTATTCTCCGCCTATGCTGAAGCGATGTTCTTCGTATCCGAACCCACGTTCCAGATTGTTGGTCAGCTCAAAGTAGGCATATGGAGTGAGTTTGCATTTGCGAATGTTATACTCGGCGCGCAAGCGAGAACGCAAGTATTGTTTGGTCTTGGAGGCTTTCAGATCTTTCTCGGATGACCGCCATTCAAGATCGTCTTTATCAATGGTGTTGTTGAATCGGTATTTGTCTTTTGTTACCCACACATGGTTGTATCCGGTCAGCTGGTAGCGTTCGCGTAGTGAAAAGGTGAAACGCCCTAAGTTGGCGTAGCCGGTGGCTTCCAGGTTGAAACGGTTTTTAGAACGCCAATAGGGGCGGGTTACATTGTATCCTCTCCAGTGTGCATGGTCTTCAATATCGTCTTTGTAGTTACGTTTCCACTCGGTATAGGAGTGGCTGTACATGTAGACATATCCTACACCCAATTTCAAATGTTCGCATACTTTGTAGCTGAGTCCGATGGACGCATCCCAGCGGTCTACGTTTTGCATGTTGTCGTTGGTGCGGAACCCTATGCCGGTTGACAAACTTAAGTTACTGGTGAGACTCTTATTGATACCAGCCTCCGTCCACATGCCGAAGTCGTCTTTGGCTTGGGCAGAAAGGGCACATCCCAAAGTGAGACCGCAGAACAACAGATATTTGTTGAGTTTATTCATCATATCGTTTGGGTATTTCGGTTAGTGTGTTGACGGAGTTGGTCTGTTCGTTGTCCGGCTTTATGTAATGCATCTTGAGCAACGTACAGTCACGCAAGAAGTCTATTGTTCCGATTTCAACACGAATGACTTTCAGTCCGGTGCGTTTTTCCAAGTCGGCGATGAGTTCGGCACGTTTTTCAGGACGAATCAGTTCAATATTGTCGTACTTAATGAACTTGCAAGAAGTATGACGTACCAGGTGATTACTTTCGGCGATCCATGCCGTGAAGAAAAAGAGTGCGTTGGCTATTAACAGCTCTATTACACTGAGTCGTACAGACATGGCATTGACAACCGACAGGGCTACAATGAAAAACAGGTAGGTCATGTCGCGGATGACAATGGATTCAGTACGGTAGCGGATGATGCCGAACACGGCAAACAATCCGAGTGCCGCTCCTACTTTGATCTTCGAACCGTCCATGAGGTAGATAAGCATGAAGATACTTACGGAGAGCAACAAGAAAGTAAAATAGTAATCGCGTCGTTGGCTCTTGGGATAATAGAGGAAATGCACAATAACACCCACTACAAGGGTATTAAGCAGAAAACGTGTTAACATTTCCTGTAACGCAGGTAGGTCAATAAGCGGAAGCCCGAACAGGGTTATTTCTGATAAGTGGCTGATAAGTAGTGGAATCATGGCATTAACTGTTTGCTAGTCTTTTGATTTGTACTAATTTGGGTTTAAATAAATTACGTTTTAACGTGGAGTTGGTCAGTAGCGAGCCTATACAGTATTTGCTGAAGCCGTAAGGTTTAATGCGCAACTGGAGTAATAGTTCCTTGATAGGTGAGGCGATATTGCCATCGCGCTTAAGCTCTACTACAACCAAATTATTGGTGTGGCTCTGATTACCTGTTTCGGGGTTTGTGAACAGGATATTGAAATCAATCGTGAGCCGTTCGGTTTTTTTGCGGTTTACCAGTGTGATACGTTCAAAGCGGTTTTGAAGACTGGGATGCAGCTGACTGGCGCTCATACCTGTTAGTTCCGTGAGGAATGTTTGTCCTTCCTGCGAGGTCATGAAGTCTTCTTGCGTTACCTTTATGCGCTTCTTGTCCGTCTTTCCGTGGTTGTCTTTGTGCTTTATTTCTAAAAATGATTCATTCGAGTCCATGTAGGTACGGACTCTTACTTTCGTTCTGGGCTTGTTGCCGTCATGATGAATCAGGTAAAACCGGTGTTCCGGTGTATCCCAATAAGTGGTTTGATAACAACTGATGCGTTTGCCTTTGATCTCTTGGACATAATAATCTTCCTTCGCCAATAAAAGCAGTTTTTTGAGCGCCTCTTTATTGGTAAGGAATTTGGTGTCTGTCCGGTTCATCAGACGAATGCCCTTCATCTCGCTTAACGTGATGGGGGGCAGATCTTGTAGTAATGTTTGGATCTCTGCGAACATGTTTTTTTGTAATCGCTTTCAAATTTAAAGAAAAAAAGCTGTCAGGCAAATTATTCCCATGAAAAGAAGTGGTTTGAGTTGCATTTTGTTGGTAAAAAGACGTAGATAAGAGGCTTGGGAAGGAATCCTAAAAAAGAGCTCCTGTATCTTGAACGCAAGATACAGGAGCTTTTCTTTGTTTGATAAAGATAATTCAGACTGCTTTATTCTTCGTTTTGTTCAGCATATTCACCTTCGGCTTCTACCACTAATAAGACGTCTTCATAGGCATATTCACCCATTTTGTCTTTTCTGGCTTGTTCTACTACATAAGCCGCAATAGCACCTTCGTCAATTTCTATGCAACCGTTTTTGTCGGGAGTGCTGTCCAGTATCCCGCTTGTTGCATAGTATTCGATAATGACATCCAGCATGTAATAGAGGTCATCCTCTGTGAAACGCTCACTCACCTCGGAAGGTAAATGCTCACGAATGAACGCAACGGTGCGTGCATCGTCTTCTGCGTCCGTAAACAGTTCTTCGTCTAAAGATGCCATTCTTAAAGAAGGTTTTTGAGTTTATCTTCGAACGTGCTTTTGGGAGCAGCGCCAACAGATTTATCTACCACTTCACCGTTTTTGATGAAAAGTACGGTAGGAATGTTGCGGACGCCAAAACGAACGGATAAGTCATTGTTGTTGTCAACATCGCATTTTCCAACGATTACTTGTCCGTCATATTGTTCTGCCAATTCTTCTATATATGGAGCAATCTTTTTGCAAGGGCCGCACCATGTTGCGTAAAAATCTAGAACGACAGGTTTTCCCTGTGCTACAATTTCTTCGAAATTCTGATCGGTAATTTGGATTTCCATTGTGTGTTAATGTTATTGTTTACGAAAGCAAATGTACTAATTTATTTTGTAGCTGAGTGCCGAATTTCCCTCTATGTAGGAGATTAATGCTTTTTTAACGGAGAGTTTGCGCTGACGCGATTGCAGCACGACGCGCATCTGACCCTGCACGTCAATCAATCGGAAATAAAGATCGGCATTGCCGGGGTTGTCGCTGATAAGCGTGTCTAGTTCATTGATTGTCTGGTCATCGAGCATCTCAGCACGGACGGTGATGGTGATACTTTCTATTTTTTTGTCCTTAACGTCGGTCAGGAAGTCGATTGTGCCGATGCGTAAGTCGAACGATCCTTCATTCCAGCGGCGGGGCTCTACGCGGGCATTCAGGAAGAGCGTGTTGCCGATGACCATGTAATTGCGCCATTTGGCCCAGTCTTGTCCGAAAAGAGCTATTTCGCCTGCACCGGTAAAGTCTTCCATCTTGACGATGCCGAAGGGCTTGCCGTTACGTGTCTGTCCTTCGCGCAGGTTGGTGACGATACCGCCTAGAGTCAGGTCTTTGTTGGCTAATGCCGAAAGATCTTCCAATTCGTTGAAGTGGGCCGTACAGACGTTATTCAGGATCACAGCATATTCATCCAACGGATGGGCTGAAAGATAAATACCTACAAGATCCCGCTCTTTGTTGAGGCGTCCCAAGTCGCTCCACCGTTCGTATTGCTGTGGTATTTCGGGTGTCGCTATTTCAACGGCATCGGCTCCTCCGAACAGGGAATTCAAGGCTGTGGCTTTATCCATCTGGTAGCGGATGCCATAACGGACGAGCGTTTCCAGGTAGCTTTCACCTTTTGCATTGAGTGCAAAGTATTGTTCACGGCGCAGTTCGGCAAAGCAGTCAAATCCTCCGGCCAAAACCAGGTTTTCCAGGTTTTTGCGATTGCAGGCATTCAGGTTGACGCGCTGTACGAAGTCGAATATACTGGTGAATGGCCCGTTTGCATTACGTTCCTTCAGAATAGCTTCGACGGCGGCTTCGCCCACTCCCTTGATTGCACCAAGGCCGAAACGGATGTTTCCCGAGTGGTTGACACCAAATTTCAAGTTACTCTCGTTTACATCAGGACTTAGCGTTTGGATGCCCATAGCCTTACATTCGTCCATCAGTTTGGTAATGTCGGTAATGTTAGCCAAGCTTCGGCTCATCACGGCAGCCATGTATTGGGCCGGATAGTTCGCTTTCAGGTAAGCTGTTTGATAGGCTACCCACGAGTAACAAGTGGCGTGACTTTTGTTGAAGGCATAAGAGGCAAAAGCGCGCCAGTCATCCCATATCTTTTCCAGAATTTTCTCATCGTAACCGTTCGCTTTTCCGCCTGCTAAGAACTTGGGGTACATCTGGTTCAGTTTTTCGATGAGCTTTTTACCCATCGCTTTGCGCAATGTGTCGCTCTCGCCTCGGGTGAAGTTGGCTATTTGGCGCGAAAGCAACATGACCTGCTCTTGGTAGACGGTAATGCCGTAGGTATCTTTCAGGTATTTCTCCATGCAGGGTAAGTCGTAGGTAATGGGTTCTTTACCGTGTTTACGTGCAATGAAGCTGGGTATGTAGGCCATCGGTCCCGGACGATAGAGGGCATTCATGGCGATGAGGTCTTCGAAGGTAGAAGGCTGCAATTCGCGCAGGTATTTCTGCATACCGGCCGACTCGAACTGGAACGTGCCAATGGTGCGCCCGTCGCAGTAGAGCTGGTAGGTGGCCGGATCTTCAATATCAATGCTTTCAATGTCTATTTCAATCCCCATGCTGGTACGGATATTCATGACGGCCTCCTTGATGATGGACAGGGTTTTGAGCCCCAGGAAGTCCATCTTGATTAGCCCTGTCTCTTCAATGACAGAACCTTCGTATTGGGTACAGCGTAGCTTTTCGCCGGTTTCTTTGTCGTCTGCGGTACTGATGGGCACCCAGTCCGAAATGTCGTCGCGGCAAATAATTGTTCCGCAGGCGTGTACTCCGGTGTTGCGGACGTTTCCTTCCAACATCTTTGCGTATCGGATGGTATTGTGCAAGAGAGGATCGGATGAGGTTTCGGCATCGCGCAGTTCGGGGATGGCGGCAATGGCATTGGGTAAGTTCATCTTAGGAACTTTTCCGTCAGGACCTTCGGGCAGGCGGTCGGGAATGAGTTTGCAAAGGCGGTTTGACTCGTCTAACGGCAATTTTTGTACGCGGGCCACGTCCTTGATGGCCAGTTTGGTGGCCATTGTGCCATAGGTGATGATGTGAGCCACCTTTTCAGCTCCATATTTGTTGGTAACCCACCGCAACACTTCGCCCCGGCCGTCATCGTCAAAGTCGACGTCAATATCGGGGAGGGAAATACGATCGGGGTTGAGGAAACGTTCGAACAGTAAGTCGTATTTAATAGGGTCTATCAGTGTGATACCCAGACAGTAGGCCACGGCTGATCCGGCTGCCGAACCACGGCCGGGACCAACGGATACGCCCAGTTCTGTACGGGCTGCGTTGATATAGTCTTGCACAATGAGGAAGTAGCCGGGAAAACCCATCGTTTTCATGATGTGCAGTTCGAACTTGATGCGTTCGTTCACCTCGTCGCTCAAAGGGTCTCCATACAGTCGTTTGGCTCCTTCGTAGGCCAGCTTGCCCAAATAATCAGCCTCGAGTTTGATGCGGTACAATTTTTCATAGCCTCCTAGTTTCTTTATTTTGGACTGGGCTTCTTCTTCGCTCAACACCACGTTGTCGTTTTCATCGCGTGTGAACTCGTTGAATAAGTCTTCTTCAGAATAACGTTGGCGGTAGCTTTCTTCCGTTCCAAAGTCTTCGGGAATGGCAAAGTTAGGCATAATGGGGCCGTGGTCGATGCTGTATAGTTCGACACGGTCACATATCTCGCACGTATTCCTCATGGCCTCGGGTATGTCTGCAAAGACCTCGTTCATCTCAGACCGGGTCTTGAACCACTCTTGTTTGCTGTATAGCATACGGGTAGGATCGTCCAAGTCCTTGTTGGTGCTTAGGCAGATCAGTCGATCGTGTGCCTCGGCATTTTCTTCGTCAACGAAGTGTGAGTCGTTGGTGCAAATGATCTTGACATCGTGTTTTCGTGCCAACTCTATTAAAACGGCATTTACCTCTTTTTGAATCTGGTAGGTTTCTCTGTTGGCCCGTTGTGTAGGATCTTTTACCTCATGGCGCTGCAATTCAATGAAATAATCGTCTCCGAATGTTTGCTTGTACCACTGTATGGTTTCCTCGGCTTCAGGCAATAAACCGTCGTGTACCTTACGTGGAAGTTCGCCTCCCAGGCATGCGGAACTGACAATTAAACCTTCTTTGAACTGTTCCAGTTCGTGTCTGTCTGTACGAGGACGCATGTAGAATCCGTCAGTCCAGGATCGCGATACTAATTTGATGAGGTTGTGGTATCCTGTTTCATTCTTAGCCAGTACCACCAAGTGCCATCCGCCGCTGTCTATTTTTTCCTTTTTCAGGCGCATGTCGTTACGGCGGGAGACGTACATCTCACATCCAAAGATGGGCTTGAAGTCGAGCACCTTTTGTTTGGCGGAAATTGTTCTGTTACATTCGGCCAGCAATTCCTCCTGACTTTTTCCGCTGTCGGGATTTTTACCGTTTTTGTCGGGTTGCGGCGTATAAGTACCGGCTTCTATGGCCGCCTGTTTTTCTTGTGCTTTTTTCAGTTCGTCTTTGGCTTTCCCTTTTACTTTTTTGACATAATTGAAAAACTCCTTGATGGCCATCATGTTGCCGTGGTCGGTAATGGCCATGCCGCGCATCCCGTCTTTAATAGCCTTGTCTACCAATTTGGGTACGCTGGCTTGTCCGTCCAGAATAGAATATTGCGTATGGACGTGTAGATGTACAAAATCTTCCATGTGGTGCTTGCCTGTAAAATGATGTTACAAATATACGAAATGTTCGGCTTCTTGGGGGGGGTATAAGCAGGTTTTGTGTTGGGCTTGTGAATTTTATGGTATGGAGTTGTCTGTGTTGTTTTTTTTAGTTACTTTTGTAGAGAAGAGTATAAACTATAAAGAAGTAAATAGCTATGTTGGACGTTAAGGTATGTCTGAGTGATTGTGAAGAGAAAATGGAAATGGCGGTAATGCATTTGGAAGAAGAATTGTCTCATATTCGTGCCGGTAAGGCGAATGTGCATATTCTGGATGGTATCCGTGTTGATTCGTATGGGTCAATGGTACCATTGAGCAATGTAGCCGCTCTGACAACTCCGGACGCTCGTACCATCGCAATCAAACCATGGGATAAGTCTATGTTTCGTGTTATAGAAAAGGCTATTATGGATTCGGAAGTGGGTATCACTCCCGAGAACAATGGTGAAATTATTCGTCTGGGCATTCCGCCGCTGACCGAAGAGCGCCGTAAGCAATTAGCCAAGCAATGTAGCAAGGAGAGCGAAACGGCAAAGGTTAGTGTGAGAAATGCACGTCGTGACGGTATTGATAAACTCAAAAAGGCCATCAAGGACGGATTGAGTGAAGATGTTGAAAAAGATGCAGAGGATAAGCTTCAGAAGATTCACGATAAGATGGTGAAGAAAATCGAAGAGCTTCTTGCTGCAAAAAATAAGGAGATTATGACCGTTTGATGCACGGAGTAGTAGTAAAAAATACAGGCAGTTGGTACATCGTTCGGACGGACGATGGACGAACTGTCGAGTGTAAAATAAAAGGAACCTTTCGGCTGAAAGGTATTCGCAGTACCAATCCCGTTGCGGTTGGAGATGGGGTGGATATTAAAGAGAATGCCGAAGGAACAGCCTTTATCGTTGAAATAGACGAGCGCCGGAACTACATCATTCGTAAGGCTTCGAACTTGTCGAAGCAAAGCCATATTTTGGCGGCGAATATTGACCAGGTTTTTTTATTGGTTACAGTTTCACGTCCCGAGACTTCAACAACATTTATTGACCGCTTTCTGGCTTCAGCCGAAGCGTACCGCATACCGGTTTCCATTCTTTTCAATAAGATGGACTTGTATACTGCCGATGAGTTACAGACTGTCGATTATTTGATGACCGTTTACCGGAACATCGGGTATACGTGTTATGGCCTGTCTGCATTGCATGCCGACGGAATAGGGCAGCTGGCGGAGGCAATGAAGGGAAAAGTGACGCTTTTAGCCGGTAATTCGGGAGTGGGGAAGTCTACCCTGCTGAATGTATTGGTGCCCGACCAGCATGTTAAAACGGCTGATATTTCAGAAGCACACGGAACGGGAATGCATACAACGACGTTTAGTGAGTTGTTTGACTTGCCGGGCGGAGGTTCTATCATTGATATTCCGGGTATAAAAGGATTCGGCACATTTGATATAGAGCGTAGTGAGGTGGCACACTATTTTCGTGAGATATTTCAGTATGCTCAAGAATGCCGCTTTAGCGACTGTACGCATACGCACGAGCCAGGATGTGCAGTGCAAAAAGCGTTGGAAACATTGCACATAGCCCCTTCGCGGTTTGCATCCTACTTAAGTATGTTGGAGGATAAAGACGAAACAAAATATAGACAAGGTTATTAATTCTCTTAAATATAATGCTTATGGATATTCTTTTTATTCTTATCATCTTTTTAATCAGTGCCGTGTTGTTTGCCATCGAAGTTTTTTTGACTCCGGGATTGGGATTGGCCGGACTGGGGGCAGCTTGTGGAGTGATTATTGGAGACTGGATGGTCTTTGATACTTACGGGGTTGCTGTTGGCTTATGGGTGTTGGCAGCGTCTATTGTTGTGAGTCTGTTACTTACTTTCGGGTTGATGCGTTCGCGTACACTTGAGCGACTTTCTCTGAAGCAACGCGTGGAATCGACTGCCGCTACTCCCGAGCAGTTGTCTGTGAAAATGGGAGACACCGGTGTTGCTCTGACACGTTTGGCCTTAATCGGCAATGCGCTGATAGACGGTAAACAAGTTGAAGTGAAGTCGGTTGACGGCTTCTTGGAAGAAGGCACTTCGGTGGTGGTTACAGGTGTATCTCAGGCATTAATTCTAGTGAAACGTATTTCCTAATTATTTTATATTTAATTTTTTCAGTTATGGATCCAACCTATTTTACAGCATTGATTATCTTTGGAACGATCATCTTGCTTTCGATTTTCTTTCATTTTGTTCCATTCTTCCTCTGGCTGTCGGCTAAAGTTTCGGGAGTGCATATTTCATTGATTCAACTCTTTTTGATGCGCATTCGTAATGTTCCTCCCGGTATTATCGTTCCCTGCCTTATTGAAGCGCATAAAGCAGGATTGGACACGATTACGCGTGATAATCTGGAAGCTCATTATATGACGGGAGGGCATGTGCAACGAGTGGTTCATGCATTGGTTTCGGCCTCAAAGGCAAACATTGATTTACCGTTTGAAAAGGCTACTGCCATAGACTTGGCTGGACGTGATGTATTTGAAGCCGTACAAACATCGGTTAATCCGAAAGTGATTGATACGCCTCCGGTTGCGGCTGTGGCAAAAAACGGAATTCAGCTTATTGCCAAGGCACGTGTGACGGTTCGTGCTAATATTCACCAGTTGGTGGGTGGAGCAGGCGAAGATACTATTTTGGCTCGTGTAGGAGAGGGTATCGTTAGTTCGATTGGCTCGTCTGAGACACATGAACGTGTGTTGGAGAATCCGGATTCAATATCAAAACTCGTATTGCGTAAAGGATTGGATGCTGGTACGGCCTTCGAGATTTTGTCTATTGATATTGCCGATATAGATGTTGGTAAAAACATTGGTGCAACTTTGCAGATGGATCAGGCGAATGCCGATAAGAATATAGCTCAGGCCAAAGCGGAAGAGCGTAGGGCGATGGCTGTGGCCACAGAGCAAGAGATGAAGGCAAAAGCGGAACAGGCACGTGCCGAAGTGATTCAAGCCGAGGCGGAAGTTCCTAAAGCATTGGCTCAGGCATTGCGTGAAGGTAATATGGGATTTATGGATTTCTATCGTCTGCAAAACCTGAAGGGTGATACGGCGATGCGTGAGAATTTCTCCAATTTTGGAAAAGATGATCTGTTGGATATTGTAACTCCTGGACCGAAGAAATAGGTTTATTCCTGATAGAATAAAAATAGAGTGAAGTTCATTCCTTTAACAGGATAACTTCACTCTATTTTCGTATGTGGACGTTTATTTTTGAATATCTTCAAAGTCTACATATTCGCCTTCGTCATCACTGATTATTTTGCCTTTAGAAGCCGCTTTCGAACTTGTTTGTTGCGAGTAGGTCTGTTGTTTTCGGTTTTTTGTTTGTTTAGTATATGCGGATGTATTTGATCTGTTCCTATTTATGCCTCCCAATAACATAGCTAAAATGTTACGTACAAAAGCAAATGCAGCAATAAGTATAATCAGGAAAAATGTAAGTAAGCAGCCGAGTGCGTGCATAAGTGTTATGAATTAATACCTTTTGAATAGATCACTTGCAAAAAGTGTGCCAAAGACATTATGATACTGTTTTTTGCGTGATGAAAGAAAGGATAACGTACCACAATATGATAGCGGCAAAGGCTGCGATACCTAAAAAGATAAAAGCAGGTATGCAACTTATCAAAAACAGATAACGTACTTCGTTGCCTTTCCAATTGAAATGTTTGAACTTTAGGGCAAACATGGGTATTTCTGCAATCAAGAGGTAACACGTTAATAGAATTAAGATCAATAGCGTATAAACACTTCCTTCCCAAATGGTCCATGTATCTTGTAGTCCCAATGCCAATGATCCCCAAAACAGCGCATTTGCTGGTGTGGGCATTCCTATAAAGGAGCTGCTTTGTCGTTCATCTAAATTGAATTTTGCCAACCTTAGGGCAGAGAATGCGGCGATTAGGAAAGCGGCATAAGGAATATAGGCCACAATTGAATCCATCCAAGAGGGATAATGCAACGTATGAAATAAACTGAAGACAATGGCAGCCGGTGCTAGTCCAAAGGTTATGTCATCGGCTAATGAGTCCAATTCTTTCCCAATTGGTGAGGATACTTTGAGCAGGCGTGCAACAAATCCGTCGAAGAAGTCGAAAACAGCTCCTGCAATAATGAATGTCATCGCTAGAGGAATGTCTCCCATAAAAGCATTATAGGTCGCAATTCCACCACAAATTAAATTACCACAAGTTAATGTATTGGGAATATGTCGTTTTATTTGTGTCATGCAAACTAAGCCAATTTAGCAATAACCGTTTGATTTCCGGTAGTCATTTGCCCTAACTTCACACAAACTTCTGTACCTAATGGCAAATAAACATCAACACGAGAACCAAATTTGATAAAGCCCATATGTTCGTCAATATAGCATTCCTCGTTCTCGCGTGCATAGGTGACAATACGTCTTGCAACCGCACCTGCAATTTGGCGGGTCAGAATTTCAGTTCCATCAGGTGTTTCTATAACGATAGTGGAACGTTCGTTTTCTATACTTGCTTTCGGAAGCCAGGCTTTGTAGAAGTTACCATTATGATGTTTTACCTTTTTGACATAGCCATCTACCGGAAACCAATTGGCATGAACGTTTGTTATTGACATGAAGATGGAAATCATTAATCGTTTGTCATGAAAATATTCGTTTTCATCAACTTCTTCAATAACTACAACTTTTCCGTCTGCCGGAGCTACTACAATATGATCTGTTTCGCCATGAAACCGACGAATGGGGCAACGGAAAAAGTTGATCACCGTTAGAAATACTGCAGTACTGACAACCGCACAACCATAAAATGGGATTTTATTTTCCAAGCCAAAGTAGAGAAGGGAGTTTACGGCGACAAAGGCTAACGATGCTCCCCATAGGGTTCGCGTACCTTCGTGATGTAAACGAATCTTCTTAATCTTTCTCAGTCTTCCCATATCTCAGTGCTTCTGTGTCCTCGTTTATACTAAATATCTGGCAAAGATAATCTATTTAGTGCGATTGTACAACTTTTAAACCCTATTTTCATTTGCATCGGGTCTTGATATTGACTAAAAGGGCGGAAAAGCACTCTTTTTGTAGCTTTCTTTTAGAAGGCTTCAGTCTATGCAAACGCGGCGTCCGCCATTTTCAACTTCCGTGATGTGTACAACGGCAACGTCTTCTGGCAACAATTCACTCACTAATTCCGGCCATTCGATGAAGCAAAGCGCACCACTGTAAAAATAATCTTCATAACCTAAATCATAGACTTCCTCTAGTTTCTTAATGCGGTAAAAGTCAAAATGATAAATGAGTTCATGAGTCTGGTCCGACCTGTATTCATTCACAATGGCAAAGGTCGGTGAGTTGATCATGTCCGTTACGCCCAACTCTTCACAAATAGCTTTAATGAGTGTTGTCTTTCCCGCTCCCATTTGGCCATAGAACGCAAAAACGGTTCTATCTCCCATAGATTTGATAAACTCACGGGCTGCTTGACGTATCTCGTCGATAGATTGTATGTTGATTTCCATAACAATTATTTTATCTACTAGCAAAGGTAGTCAATAATTTTGAAATAAGCGTGTGCTTTTTTCTATCTGCGCCCTTTGCTGCGGAGGGAGGCAAGGGGAATAATCATTTCTTCCATAGATATGCCACCGTGTTGGAATGTGTCACGATAGTAAGATACATAATGGTTGTAATTATTGGGATAGGTAAAAAAGCGCGATCCGGTGGCAAAAATATATGTTGTACTTAGGTTGGGAGAAGGCAGCATGAGTCGGTTCGGGTCGCGAACTTCATAGACCTCTTTGGGATTGTACCCTAAGTTTTTTCCTAACTTGTATCGTAAGTTTGTATTTGTGTTTTTATCGCCAATTACCTTGCATGGGTTATCCACACGGATACTTCCATGATCGGTTGTCACTAATATGTGACAGTTTGTTGCAGCCAGTGCTTTAAACAGATCGCGTATCGCCGAATGTCTGAACCAACTCAGTGTAATACTTCGGTATGCGGCTTCGTCTGCGGCGAGTTCCCTTACCATTTTCGATTCGGTTCTGGCGTGAGAAAGAATGTCGATAAAGTTAAGTACTAAAACTGTCAGCTGATTATTCTGAAGCTGGTTGAATTGGGATAACAACTTGTCTGCTGCGGCCGATCCGTTGGCTTTATGGTAAGTATAAGCCTCTTTTCGGCGGAAACGTTCCATTTGTTTACCGATGAGTGCGTCCTCATTCATGTTTTTCCCCTCGTCTTCCTCTTCTTCCACCCACAGTTCCGGATACATCGTTTGAATCTGTTTCGGCATTAATCCGGCAAACAAGGCATTTCTGGCGTATTGTGTGGCCGTGGGCAATATACTGAAGTAGAGTTCTTCATCGATTGTAAAGAGTTCTGATAATTCGTGACTCAGGACACGCCATTGGTCGTACCGGAAGTTATCCAGCACCAGCATGAATACTTTTTCACCTTGATCCAGTAAGGGAAAGACTTTTCGCTTGAAAACATCGGGACTTAACAGGGGGCGGTTTGCCGGATTCTGGATCCATGCTTCGTAGTGCTTGCGTATGAATTTCGTGAAAATCTGGTTGGCTTCCTGCTTTTGCATGTGCAGTACCTCGTTCATGGAACTGTCAGCTTCGGATAGTTCCAGTTCCCAATAGACAAGGCGTTTGTACACCTCAATCCAGTCTTCGGCCGACAGGGAGTCGTTGATCTGCATACCAATTTCTCCAAAACGTTGTTGGTAGCTACTTTGAGTCACCTCATTGACGATTTCTCGTTTGTGGATATTCTTTTTTAATGTAAGTAATATTTGATTGGGGTTGACCGGCTTGATAAGATAGTCGGCTATTTTGGAACCGATGGCCTGGTCCATGATGTTCTCCTCCTCGCTTTTTGTCACCATCACAACGGGTACCGACGGATGAATCTCTTTGATATGCGCAAGGGTTTCCAGTCCGCTTAGTCCCGGCATGTTTTCGTCTAGCAGAATTAAATCGAAATCTTCTTCGTTACAGGCATCCAATGCGTCCGTTCCATTAGTCACTGTGCGCAGTTCATATCCTTTTTTTTCGAGAAAAAGAATATGTGCCCGAAGCATTTCAATTTCATCGTCTACCCATAATAGCTTGCCGTTACTCATTGTTTTTCTAAATGTTGAAGGTGTGTTGCGAAGATAGGAAAAGAAGCTGTAGCATGCAACCCTTTAACAGGATTTATATCTGCTCTTAGCGATATTTATCGGAGTTCTATTTTCGTTATCTTCTCCTTATTCACTGTACCATTCGCCATCGTCCTCTTCATCGGTTTCGTCCTCTTTATCTGGTTTTACAATGGTCTCTCCCGGAATGTTTTCTTCCGGAATGGCGATCTCGTTGGTATTGTCGTCAAGAGGCAGTTCTGGATTGATTTTCAGTGGTGCAAAGTGCCGGTCGTAGAACTCCTGATAATCCACATAACTGTAGCGTGTTCCCAACAACTGCATGTTTTCGTCTGAAATAATGACGATACGTGTGCGCCGCAGTTCGTCGGTGAGTCCTTTCGCTTCTTTTTGCCCAAAGAGTTGTTGCACATAAGCATGAGCCTCGTCAAAGTTGCGGAAGCCGCTAAGGCGAAGTTGTCCTATACCTTCAACGTGTTCCAAGCGAATGTCGAAGTTGCGCACCATGAAACTGGTAAAGTTGTAACGTGCCAAATCGTATAACAATTGGTCTTCGTTGATAGAATCAACCGGGAAGGCAAACAGTACAACAAAATCGGTATTACGTTCGTCCGATAGTTTAGTTCCTCTTTCTGTGGAGTCGCCTGCGGCCTGATCGCTTATGCTTCGTCTGCTCCACAACGAACCGATGTCATAATGTCCTGTACCTGGTATGCGTCCGCTTTCTATGCCTTTCACGATCATACCGGCCATTTCGCTTACGTCACTTTCCGGATATTTTTGCACAAGGGCTTTCAACTCGTTTACTACACTGTCGCGTTGTCCTGTTTGCAGAAAACTCAGTGCATGCAGGAACATGAACTTAGGACGGTTTGCTCCTGTTGGGAATTTGTTGGCCGAACGCTCACAGTTCTTTTTCAGTGTTTGTAAGTCATTGACGCGATATGCCTCATAGGTTGCCGTGTATAGGGAGTCCTCTATTTCTTTGCCATAGAGTGCATTACGCTCGTAGTCTGGATCTGTGATCAGTCGTGTATAGTCATAGTCAGGATATTCTGTCGCCAATCGGTTGCGATAAACGTCAGCTTCAGCCTTTCTTCCTCGTCGTGATTCCAGTAAGAATAAGTGGTAGAGCACTTCCTCCATAGGAGTGAAGTCCGGATATTGCGTCAGCAAACGGTTTAGGGTCTCTGCTGCTAAATCGAAATCTTCCAACTGGTCTTTTTCTATGATACCGGCTTGAAACAGCGCTTCTTTGATTAGTGCGTCCGATGCCGCCAGTTGCTCTTCGGTGAAAGGTAACTGTTTCAGATAATATTCCCGTTTATGCGGATCGTCTTCAGCAGCCAATTCCTTTTTGTCATCGGCTATAGAATCTATCGGTTGCGCATCGTCAAGTTGCGCGATGCTGTCTGTTGCCGCTTCGTCCTCATAGTCCACTTTGTCAAAATCTTCCGAGTTCAGTACCGTTCTGTTTGAACGCCGCCAGTTGTCCTCCAACTTCCGATTTCCCCATCGGCGTTGGAAGTCTGCTTTTCCTTGCATAACAATAGGCTGGTTATAAAAATACCAGGCTTTGTTGTTGTCTTGGTTGGGTTGTACCGGTTTGTCGGGTTGCTGCATATCCGGAAAATCGCCTCCAGCATCGTTTCTGCGGGCTTTGGCAGCCGAGTCTGCTGCCGCTTTTTTAGCTTGCTTTTCCCGTTCTTTCAACAACTCAATCTGTTTGTCTATGGCTGCCAGCCTTTCATTTTCGGGCATTCTGACGAGAGCTTGCAGACTGTCTTGCGTATGGATGGTTATCGTGTGGGGAACCAACTCGTCCAGCACCTTTGAGCGGCGGTTGATGAGTTCATATTCATCGTGTGTTTTCTCTATAAGTCCAATAACTTGGCCGTAACAACGTTGGGCGCCTGCGTAATCTTTTCTTTCCCAGTACAAATGCCCCAACCGCAACAGCAGAATGCCTTTTTCCAAACCGTTTCGGGTACTTTTTGCTCCGCCCTCTTCATAGGCCTGTATGGCTTTTGCCGTGTCTTTGTCGTTCAGGTAGATATTGCCTATGGCATAGTATATCTGATCCAGATATTCTTTGTTATTAGGTGATTTGGCCATGCGTTTAAGGCGTTTGACCATCTTTTTGCTTTGGCCTTTTGAGATCACTTCGGTTTGTAGCACGCGGGCATTAAAAGCCAACTCATAGGGTGGACTTTGGCGTAGCGACTTTTGCAGGGCTTTGTAGGCCGCATTCCGGTTTCCGGTGTGGCTGTATAGTTGGCCAAGCAGATAGTAACCACGTGCTTTCAGCTTTTTGTTCCTTTCCCGTTTAACGGTACGTGTCAAGTAGGGAATCGCTTCTTCGTACCGTTCTGTCCGTATCAGGAAGTCGGCCATAGAGGCGTCTTTTTCCCGGTTACCTTGTCGGGTGATGCTGTCTCGCCCCATTTTATTGAAGGTGTCTTCGGCATCATAGAACCATTCCAGTTCGGTATAGCATCGGGCCAACCAGGCACGTGCCACAGACAACACTTCCGGTTGTGTATTGTACACACGGGTGATGTACGAAAATGTAGAGGCTGCCTCCACAAATTCTCCCTTTTGGAATTGTGCCATTCCCATCAGCAACCATGCATTTTTAAGGAATGGGTTGAACTCCTTCCGGGCAAGATATTCTTTCAGTTTGGCCGATTTCTTTTTCTGGGCGCTTACAACCGGCCTTTTTTTGATGGAGTGTTGTTTAATGGCTTTCTCGCATTTGGTGATGGTCGTTTCAAATTGACCTTTACCCAGTGAATGCGAAGCTTCATTGCCTACGGTGAATAAGGGAATAAAAGTGGTGAAGTCGTCTTTGTTCCCTTCTGTTTTCAATCTGATACCCTCTTTGTAAGCCTCTTGTCCGTTGAAATAGGTGTTATATCGTGCCGTGAACGAGTGGTAAAACCGGGTTGCCGCCGTGTTCTTTTTGGTGGAACAGGCGGTAGTCAACAGGCATACGGCAATAAGCAGTACGGAAAAACCGGTGATACGTGTTAACAGCTTCACAAACGTTACTATTTAGAATATAAACACTGAATAGCACTTTTTATTGCCTTTGCCAATAGATAAATGAGGATGGATACAAAAATGATGGAAGCGCCACCCGGTACATTATAATGGTAAGCAATAGTCAAACCTCCCATACATCCGACAAATCCGAAGACGATGGAATAGAGAATGAGCCGTTTGAAGTTTTGTGTGAAAAGGTTGGCTGTAAGCTGGGGTACAGACAGCATGGATATAACCAGTACAATGCCGACCATGCGCAGACAGCCTACGATGGTTAGTGCAGTCAGCCCTATCATTAACAGTTCGATGGCTGAGGCCGGAATACGTTGCGAACGGGCAAATTCATAGTCAAAGGCAACCATTGCTATCGGACGTTGCAGCATGGTGAAACAACAGGCAGTAAAGAATGTCAGTCCCCCAAGCAAGTATAGGTCGGTACTTGTTACGGTCAGGATGTTGCCGAACAAAAAAGACGGGAGTTCGGGCATGAAGTCGCTTGACAGGTATGAACACAGAATGCCGGCACTCATACCAAAGGTCCACAACATGGCTATGGCTGAGTCTTCACGTATTTCACGCCTTCGGCTCAGCCATCGGATGGCATAGCCCGATCCCAATGCAAATAACGAAGCGCCTAGCAGTGGGGAGAAACCGAAAAAAGCACCCATGCCCACACCACCTAGTGAGGCGTGTGCAATACCCCCTCCCACAAATACTTGGCGGCGTGTGACAACGTAAGTTCCCACCATTCCGCATAACACGCTCACCAGCAATGCGCCGACCAGTGCATGCCTGAAAAACGTGTATTCCAATAATTCGCTCATAAGCCTCTCCTTTCACCCACCAACAGAACAATTTCGTCTTTCAGGTTGGTAGGCAACTCAATACCGCGTAGCTGTAGGCTTCTTACCCAGCCCGCCACTTCGTCCGAACGCATAGTGTATAGGATATCTCTGAATTCATCTTCTTGTTCCTGCGTATAGGCGTCGCCGGATGTACCTATATAGACATCCAGCTCTTCGTCATTGTAGTACTCTATTTCCTTGCTGACGGCAGCTAGCAGGCTTTCTTTTTCGCATACCTCATGTTGTCCGCAGCATTCTTCTTCGGGGCGTAACCGTATCTCGGGCATTTGGGACAGTTCGCCGCGTGTTATCTTACGCTGCAACATAGCGCGGCGTATGCGTCCGGCTATGAAGGCAAATAGGCCCAACAGGGCTAGGGATATGAGTAATATCTCCATGTGTTTGAACGATTAATGGGAGGTTAACTTGAATCCGGCCTTTATCAAGTCGTTCCAATAGTTAGGGTACGATTTTGAAACAACGTGAATGTCATTGATGTGTAGGTTGGCTGTTTTGAAACAAGCCGGGGCAAAGGACATGGCCATCCGGTGATCTTCGTAAGTGTCTATTTCCGGTTTGTCTTGAGGCTCACAGTGTTCTCCGCGCCAGCATAGTTCCGATTGATTCAGTTCTTCTACTACATAACCCAGCTTGCGCAGTTCCCTGCATAGCGCCACACAGCGGTCAGTTTCTTTTATCTTCAGACTTTGCAGTCCGGTGAAGTGGAACGGGCGTTCCATCAACGCACACGTTACAACCAGCGTTTGTGCCAAGTCTGGTTGGTTGGTCAGGTCAAAACGGAGTGCTTCGGCCGTAGGAGGCGCTTTATGCAACACAACGTGTGTACCCTCAAAAGTGGTAGCCACACCCAGCGGTTGGAAAAAGCGTTGTATCGCAGCATCCCCTTGGCAACTGTCTGCATGAAGCCCCGGCAGTTCTATACGGGCTTGCTTGTCTGCGGAAAGAGCTATCATCTCATACCAGTATGATGCTGCACTCCAGTCGCTCTCAATGGTATACGGAACAGTGGTGTAACCGATCGGGGCAACGCGGATGCAATGGTCGTTTGTCCATCCGGCCTGAGCGCCGAAGTCGCGCATTATTTTTAGGGTCATGTCTATGTAAGGACGCGAAATAACCGATCCTGTCAACTCAAGGGATAATCCGTTAGCCAGTGTCGGGCCTATCATGAGCAGAGCCGAAATGTATTGGGAACTGATGTTTCCCGGTATGGACAGTTTGCCGCCCGGATAATTTCCTCCGATTATTTGCAACGGGGGAAACCCTTCTTTATCTGTATAGCTTATCTGAGCGCCCAAGCTGCGCAGAGCGTCTACCAAAACTCCAATAGGACGGTTCTTCATGCGTTCTGTTCCGGTCAGCACATGTTTTTCCCCGTTTACGGCCAAATAAGCCGTCAAAAAACGCATGGCCGTTCCGGCTGCCTGTATGTCAATGGTCTCACAGGGTTTTCTGAGTGCTTTAACCATGACGTTTGTGTCATCACAGTCCGATATGTTTTCCGGAAAATGGTTTGCTCCAGCCAAGGCGTTGATGATAAGTGCCCGGTTGCTGATGCTTTTCGAGGAAGGTAGCAGAATGTTGGTTTTCAGTGAGTCGGGTGCTGTGAGTTTGTATTGCATGACAGTATAGGGTTTTCTATTACAAAGGTAGGAATAAAAAGTGGAATTGAAAATAACGATGTAACAGATTTAGGGTGAAGTGCGATTCGTCTGTTGGTTTTGTGCGGTTTGAACAAGCCTGTTTCTGTGTACTCCTTATTCCAGACACTCCCCGAATTGTACAAGAAACAGTTCGGGGAGTGTGGGGATGATCGTTTTACTTATGGGTTATCAGTATACGTGTTCAACTTCTTATTCGGAGAAAATGTTTAAATCCCATTGATCCATCCATTTGATGGTAAATCTGTTTGACTCAAACATGATAGGTAGCCAAATGTAACGGCCGTCAATGGGGTTGGAGGGTGTCCATCTGTCACCTAAATAAATGAATGCGTTCTTTTTGCCTTGTACGGGAAGGATATACGTACTTTGGGAGTTAAATGTTTTTTCGGCATTCTCGCCGATGCAAGGATTGCCCAGTTCGGTCCAAGGTCCCCAAATGGATGGGGCTACCGCACTACGGGCTTCGTTGGGCGCCCATCCTGTGCAGCCCGATCCCATGAAATAGTACAGCCCTTCTTTCTTGAAAATAGCAGGGGCTTCCATGTATCGGCCTTCAAACGCCCTTACATATTTTCCTGTATAGTCCAGGTAGTCTGCTGTCAATTCTGCTATGTGCAGGGTTTGGTTGTCCTCTGATGCGAAAATGTGGTATGCTTTTCCGTCGTCGTCAACAAAGAGCTGCTGGTCGCGCACCATTTGTCCGCCATCCAGGTCACGGATATACAGTTGGCTGGCATCTTTTTGATGGGTAGGCACATTAACGGGAAACTGTCCCGGTGTAGCCCGTGTGCTACGGACAAAACGGTAAGGTCCGGTCACCTTGTCGGCTATGGCAATACCCGCTTTCGCACTGTTGTACCCGGCTCCTTTCAGTTCTAGATGGAACCACATGACGAATTTCTTCGTTTGGGCATTGTAAATCACTTTCGGCCGTTCAAGGATACATCCTTTTTGAATGTCACTTTTTACGTCATCACTGACTTGCAGGGCTATTCCTTCATCCTTCCATTTATACAGGTCTTTCGATGAATAACAATGAACACCTACTTGTGCCGTATTGCCGATTTTACCTTCGATTTTATGTTCGCCGAACCAATAGTAGGTCTTTTTATGTATCAGCATACCCCCGCCATGTGCATTGATATGTACTCCTTTGTTATCTTTCCATAGCTGTCCCGGTGAGAACGTTTGATAGTGTTGGGCGGCAGCTTCAAAAATAGTGCTCAACACCAACAAGCACCATACAGAGATTCTTTTCATATTCTACTTATAAAGCGTTAACATCTTATCCAAGATGTATCGTGTCACCTGTCATGTTTGAACTGGTGGCAATTATTTGCGCTACAAAGTTATACATTCTTTCGTAAGAAGGTATTACGCAGTGAAAAGTTTTACCTTGCTGATGTTGTAAGTACAACAGGCTTGTGGTGAATCTGCAAGGTGCAAATTTTCTTTTATTTCAAAAGGAATGTGACCAAAACTCCTTTATGGTCGGTTGGGTTGGAAGCCTTCTGGCAGAAGCGGTAAAA